>JAISNZ010000127.1 GCA_031275955.1 Desulfovibrio sp.
CTCCCTGGCGGCCGATCATCAGGATCCCCTTCTGTCCCTTGCCACTGACGGCGAAACATACGGCCATCACTTCACATTCGGCGAAATGGCCCTGGCCCATGTCCTGGCCCAGGCCCGGGCGCAGCGCGACGGCCTGCGGCTGACCAATCTGGCCGCCTATATCGCCGCCCATCCCCCCGTCAGGGAGGCGCTTCTGCAGGAGCCGTCCTCCTGGAGCTGCGTCCATGGTGTGGAGCGCTGGCGGAGTGACTGCGGCTGCACGGACGGCGGACATCCCGGCTGGAACCAGAAATGGCGCTCCCCCCTGCGTCTGGCCCTGAATACGGTGCGCGACGCTGTGGAAAGCCATTTTGCCGCAGCCGGCTGTCTGCCGCGCCCCCGTCAGGCTCTCCTGGCTTACGGCCGGGTGCTGGCCGGGGCGGAGACCAAAGACGCCTTTGCCGCGGCCTGGTTCCGCGACGATTCGCCGCAGGACGGCGGCCTCCTTCAGGACAGGGCCTGGAAGCTCCTGGCGGCCCAGGAGCAGTCCCTGGCCGCCTTCGCCAGTTGCGCCTGGTTTTTTGACGACCTTGCCCGCATCGAACCGGAAAATGCCCTGACCTGCGCCCTGCGCGCCATGGACCTGCTTGTGGAAACCGGCGGCCCGGATATCCGCGAGGACTTCCTCCTCCGCCTCGATCCGGCCCGATCCAACCAGGCCGGAAAAGGTTCAGGCCGCGAGGTCTTTCTCACGGACATTCTGCCCCGGCAGGTCAATGCCGCCTCCATCTGCCTGCTGGCCTGCCTGCTTCTGCGTTCCCAGGGACGCTGGCCCGCTCCCGGCCTTTCGGCCGTCTGGTCCTGGCCCCGGATCCGCGTCAGCCTGACCCCGGAAAACGGCCCTTCCGGCCCCCTGCGGGGAACGGCCGTGATTCGCGCCGCCTTTGAAAGCCGGGGCCTTTCCTATGCCTGGGAATGGACTCCACCCTCCGCGATCCTGGAGGAAGAGGGCGGATTTCTCAGCCTGTCCCAGACCGCCATCACCGTGCGCGCCGCCTCCGGCCGGGAACAGAGGCGCTCTGTGGCCGAACTCTCCAAACCCATGCGGGACTATCTTCAGGGGGAACTCCTGGCCAACAGGGAACAGCTGCTGCGCCCCCGCCTGCGCGCCCAGGCCCGGCATCTCCTGGCCCTGGCCGAGCCCTGGCCCGAAGAGCAGCGCGATGTCCGGCATTCCTTTCTCCTGGCCCCCCTTGCTCCCTATCTGGCCCTGGAATGCGTTCTGGACGCGGATCTGGCCGCGCAGAGACGCGATCAGGTCCATGTCCTTCTGGCCCGGCACCTCTCCCCCGACGGCGCCTGTCTGGCGGCCCGGCTTCTGGAGGAGGAACTTCAGGGCCGCCTTGCCGCCGCCCTGGCATCCTCTCCCGGCGCTCCCGCGGACGGCGCCCTGGCCGCCCTGGTCCGGCAGGCAAAGGACCTCGTTCCTCTGGAAGTCTGGGCGCTCCAGAACCGTCTCTGGGAAGCCGGACCGCAACGCTTTCCCGCTCTGGCCGGGGTCCTGGGCTTTTCTCAGGGAAACGCCGGTTGATCGCAGGGAGTTTATTATGTTTCTGCCAAGATTTCAGTATATTGAATCATAAAGACGTCTTCGCATTGACGCCGGCCGGCCTTTGCTATAAGTCTGAACGTCCGGACAGTTTCCGTCCGGGCGCCATCCCGAACCCGAAGGCCGGGAGAAAAGCCGTGCGGCTGGCGTCCGGGCGCAAGGGCTTCCGGACTTCTGTCCGGAGCGGTTTCTTTTCCGGCCTTGCCCCGGCGGCCGCGAGACCGCCAGGGAGACCCCGGGCGCGGCCGGAGACATTCCTTCACGGAGAAAAAAGCTCCGGAAAATCCGGGAAAGATCTATGGCCAGCACGTTAACGCCGCGCGAAATCGTGCGGGAACTGGACAACTACATTGTCGGCCAGGATGAGGCCAAACGGATGGTGGCCATTGCCGTGCGCAACAGGTGGCGCAGGCAGCGGCTGGATCCGGCTTTGCGGGACGAGGTTTCCCCGAAGAATATCATCATGATGGGACCCACCGGGGTGGGGAAGACGGAGATCGCCCGCCGGCTGGCAAAACTCTGCGCTTCGCCCTTCATCAAGGTGGAGGCCACCAAATACACGGAAGTGGGCTATGTGGGACGCGATGTGGAATCCATGGTTCGCGATCTCATGGAAATCGGCGTTTCCCTGGTGCGGGCGGAAGAGCAGGAGCGCGTCCACGCCGCGGCGGAAAGAGCGGCCGAGGACCGGTTGCTGGACCTCCTTCTGCCCCCGGCTTCCCGATCCCGGCAGGACGGGCGCGTCCCCTACGGTGACGATGATGAAATCCTGCCCGCGGCGTCCCCCGACAGCACCCGCGAAAAGCTGCGGGCCATGTGGCGCGCCGGCCGTCTGGACGAGCGCCAGGTGGAAATGGAAGTGGAAGAATCCTCCGGCCCGCAGGTGGAAATGATCGGCATGCCCGGCATGGAGCAGGTGGGTTCCCAGTTGAAGGACGTTTTTTCCCGCATGTTTCCGGCCAGAAAGAAGCGCCGGCTTTTCAAGATCAAGGAGGCGCACGAGATTCTGCTCCAGGAGGAGGCCGCGCGCCTTATCGATCACGACGCCGTGGTGGACCGGGCCAAAGAGCGGGTGGAACAGACAGGCATTGTGTTCATTGACGAGCTCGACAAGGTGGCGACTCCTGCCCAGAGCGTCCGCGGCGGGGCGGATGTCTCCCGGGAAGGCGTGCAGCGCGACCTGCTGCCCATCGTGGAAGGCAGCGTGGTAAGCACCAAATACGGAATGATCCGCACCGACCACATCCTTTTTATCGCCGCCGGGGCCTTTCATGTGAGCAAGCCCTCGGACCTGATTCCGGAACTGCAGGGCCGCTTTCCCCTGCGCGTGGAACTGACCCCCCTGGGAAAGGCGGAATTTTTGCGCATCCTCAAGGAGCCTCAGAACGCCCTGACCCTTCAGTATGCAGCCCTGATGGAGACGGAAGAGGTGCGGATCGACTTTACCGAAGACGCTCTGGACGAGATTGCCGCCTTTGCCGAGGAAACCAACCGCCAGACGGAAAACATCGGCGCCCGCAGACTGTATACGATTATGGAGAAAATTTTGGCCGATCTGTCCTTTGAAGCCCCGGAGCGCGGCGGCGACCAGGTGACCATCGACAGCGCCTGGGTTCGCGACAGGCTGGCCGACGTGCGGCGGAACGCGGATCTGACCCGGTTTATTCTGTAATTCGAATTTCACAGCCAACTGCATCCAGGCGGTTGGGCTGTGGCGGCTACGGCGGGAACGTGGCCTTGCCGCTCGAAATGCCGCGCCTTGCGCCGCGACATACTGTCGCGGAAATGCGATCCCGCCGCGGCGAAGACACTGTGACAGGCGCAGAGCCCTCCGGCTCTGTGCGGGAGAGGGCGCATGTCCCCTGCAATGGCCCGCCCCCCGGTTGTCGCCTATGTCGGCCTGGGGGGCAATCTGGGCGATGTGGAAAGGACCTTCGCCCTGGCCCTGGACGCTCTGAACGCCTTGCCGGGGGTCTTTACGGGGCGTGTTTCCGGAGTGTATCGGACGCAGCCGCAGGGCTTGCGGGAACAGCCGTTTTTTCTCAACCAGGTGGCGGCTCTGGACTGCGGCCGGGCCGTGCGTCCGGAAGTTCTTCTGGACAGGATGCTGGCTCTGGAGACGGCCTTCGGCCGGGTCCGGGAGGAAAAAGACGGACCGCGATCCCTGGATCTGGATCTCCTGCTTTTCGGGCGGGAGCGGCGGGACTCCTCCCGCCTGATCCTGCCTCACCCGCGGATGCGCCGGCGGGCCTTTGTCCTGGTTCCCCTGGCCGAGATCGCCCCGGATCTGATCTTTCCGGACGGCGAGCTTATCGCCGCCGCCCTGGGCAAAATCCGCTACGCCGTGAACGGCGGAGTCATCTTTCAGGACGATCCGGCTACCCTGTAAGCGCAAGGAGTTTTTTTGTGTGGAAATGGATTGTCGCGCTTCTGGCCGTTGCCCTGCTGTACAAACTCCTGACCGCGGACAAGACCCGGAAGGCCGGGGATGAGGGCAAGGCCAAGGAACGCCGGATAGCCAGCGGCGAATTGGTGAAGGACCCCGTCTGCGGGGTCTATGTGGAGGCCGCGAGCAGCATTTCCGTGCGCGATGGCGACAGGGTGCAGTATTTTTGCGGCCATGACTGCCGGGATCGCTTTCTGAAGAAACTGGAAGCGGAAGGGCGCCCAATTCCCCGGGCGGACGACGGAGAGAACGACGAGTAGCGGCGGCGGGCAATTCCCGCGCGCAAGCGCGCGGGGCCTTCCGCCTGATTGCCCCCGGAACAAGGATGCGCGCCATGGAAGAGCCCCGTCATACCGTCTGGATCCGGGAACATGCCCTGGAGGACAGCCTGTGGGACGCGGCCTATGCGCGCCTGGACGATGGAGCCCGATCCCGGCTCAAACTTTGCATCGCCCGCCTGCACGCCCTGTGGGGAGAAAGGCCCCTGAGCCGCAGCAGCAGCGCCTCCTTTGCCGCCGGCTTCGCCGTGACATGGGAACAGAATCCCGCCCCTTACGCCCTCATCCTCTGCCCCACGGACCTGGGACATCCGGATCGCCTTCTGGCGGCCTGCCTGCCGCCCCTTCTGGCCGGAGTGGACCTGGTGCTGCCCTGGTTTCTTGTGCCCCCACCGGGCGCCCCCCGGACCCCCCTTTCCCCCCTCCTGGCCGCTCTGGAGCTGGCCGGCCTGGAACAAGTCGTTCTGGCCTCCGGGGATGAAACCTTGCAGGGCCTTGTCCTGATGCGGGAAGCCCTGGGCGCGGGACGCATCCTCTTTCTCGGCCCCCGCAGCCAGGGAGAATCCTTTGTCCTGGCCGCCTACCGCCTGGGCGTGCCCTGCCTGGCCCTGACCGGGGAGGAAGGGGACGCCCCGCTCCTGGATTCCGCCCACGAAGGGGTCTGGATCTGGCCGGACCTTGCGCCGGAATGGTTCTGCCGGCACAAGGTGGCCCTGGAAGGCGAAGACCCGAAGCGGCAGGACTGTCCTTAGGCAAACGCCGCTTTAGCGGGACTCGCGCAATGTTTTTCCCGGAGTGAACGCCGCCCATGGATCTGGCATCCTTACGCAATATCGGCCTTATCGCCCACATTGACGCGGGCAAGACGACCTTTTCCGAGCGCATCCTCTTCTACGCCAATGTCATCCACCGTATGGGCGAGGTGCATGAAGGCGCGGCGACCATGGACTTCCTGCCCGAAGAGCAGGAGCGCGGCATCACCATTTCCTCGGCCTGCGTTCCCTGTCAGTGGCGTGGATATAGCATCAATCTGGTGGATACGCCGGGGCATGTGGATTTCAGCATTGAAGTGGAGCGCTGCCTGCGGGTGCTGGATGCCGCGGTGGGCATCTTTTGCGCCGTCGCCGGGGTGGAGCCGCAGTCGGAAACCGTCTGGCGGCAGGCGGACAACTTCGGCATTCCCCGTCTGGCCGTGGTGAACAAAATGGATCGGCCGGGGGCTTCCTTCCAGGGAGTTCTGGCCTCCCTGCGCGAACGCCTGGGGGTGCGGCCCGTGCCCCTGACGCTTCCTCTGGGCGAAGAGGAAGCCTTTGCCGGCGTATTGGATCTGGTGCGGCAGGAACGGCTCCTTTTTGATGCGGCCAGCAAGGGCAAAATCGTGACCCGCGCCCCTTTCACGCCGGAAGAGGCCGCCCTGGCCGCTCCCTGGCGGGAAAGTCTGCTGGATGCCCTGACCGAGGAGGATGACGCCCTTCTGGAGCTTTGTCTTGCCGGGGCAAATCCCTCCCCGGAACAGGTGGACGCCTCTCTGCGCAAGGCTGTGCTGGCCCGGCGGCTTGTGCCGGTCTTTGCCGCCTCGGCCCTGAAAAACATCGGGATTCAGCCGGTGCTGGACGCCATTTGCCGCTATCTTCCCAGTCCCCTGGATCTGCCCCCGGTCCTGGCCAGGGAGGAAGGCGGGGGGGAGGTCGCCTTGCCCGCGGACCCGGAGGCTCCGGTCTGCGCCCTGGTTTTCAAGGTGGTGATGGCCGGCGGGCGCAGGCTGGCCTTCACCCGCCTGTACGCCGGCACCCTTCGGGAGGGAGACGGCCTGACCAACATCCGCCAGGGGGTTTCGGAACGGGTCGCGCGGCTGTATCGCTTGCGCGCTGAACAGCGGGAACAGCTGGCCACGGCTGTGGCAGGCGATATTGTGGCCTTGCAGGGCCTGAAGAAGGTCCGTAGCGGCGACACCCTGGTCGGCGGGGGACAGAGGCTGCTTCTGGAGGATATCCGCTCCTTGCGGCCGGTCATCTCTCTGGCCTTTGAGCCGAAGAACGCCGAGGAAGGGGAGCGGCTGGACGATGCCCTGGCCGATTTTTGCGTGGAAGATCCCACCTTGCAGGTGGAGATGCAGGAAAGCACGGGGCAGCGCGTTGTCTCCGGCATGGGGGAATTGCACCTTGAGATTCTGCGCGACAGGATGCGCCGGGAGTACGGCATTCAGCCCAGGGTGGGCAATCCCCAGGTGGTCTGCCGGGAGACTCTGGGGGCGGCAAGCGTAGGTGCAGCCGTTTTTGATCGGGAATTGGGCGGACAGCCCCATTACGGCAAGGTCAGCCTCCGCGCCTGCCCTGCTCCCAGGGGATCGGGTCTGAGCGTGCATCTGGATTTTGAGCGTGAAAAAGGGGGCAAGGCTCTGGCGGCGGCTGTGGAGCGGGGAGTTCTGGACGCCTGTGGCAGCGGCCCTTCGGGCTATCCCCTGGAGGATGTTGAGGTGCGGGTGATCGCCGCGGAAGGCAACGCCGGGCTTGTCACCCCTGCAGGCCTGCACATGGCCGCTCAGGGAGCCCTGCGCCAGGCCCTTGAGCGGGTGGGGACCCTGCTTCTCGAACCGCTCATGCAGGTGGACATCACCGTGCCCGAACCCTTTCTGGGCCAGGTCATTGCCCTTCTGGGGATGCGCGGGGCCAAGGTGGACAGTCTGGGCGAACGGGCCGGGCGGAAGCAGATTTCCGCTCTGGCCCCCCTGCGCGGGCTGTTTGGCTTTTCCACGGCCCTGCGTTCCGCTTCCCAGGGCCGGGCCGGGCTGATGATGCGCTTTGTCCGCTTCGATTCTCTGTAGGGAACCTCTAACCTGAACTTCCAGAGCCTTTTTCTATAACCATTGGATAATATAAGGGTTATGTAGTTTCATACCAAAATGTACCATGTAAAATATAATTTTATTTTTTGACTTATCTTTTCGATATGATATTATCTAGCCATGTACAGTGAATCAGTACCCAACCGCAATTCTTCACCCGCTGTCCTCTTGCGGGAATCTTTATCTGATTGTCAGGCAGTCAGTGCTTACAAGAGCCTGAGTCAGGTGGAGAGAGCATTTCGGGCAATAAAAACGACCAGCCTGGAAATCCGCCCAATCTACCATTGGCGTGAGCAGCGAGCGCGCGGGCACGTC
>JAISNZ010000198.1 GCA_031275955.1 Desulfovibrio sp.
CCTGACGCCGGACGCCTCTGTCGCCCGGCGCGTCACTCCCGGGGGCGTGGGACGGAAATCCGTCCGCGCCCAGATCCGCCGGCTGAAAAGGTGGCTGGAAAAGGCAAGCTAAGAAACCGCTGCATCCTGTCCAAACTATGGGAACCACCTCAACGACAGGGTGTTCACTTTGAGAGAATCGCTTTGAAAAACAAGATGTTTTTGCTGGACAGAGTGCAGGCTTCTGGTTCTTAGCACAACCCTCCAAATTTTTCTTGACAGGTGGCGCTTCTTTTAATATCACAAATTTGATTGTTTTAATAATATTTTATTCTCGGAACTCGCCACGGACCGGACAGCGGGAAATCAAAAGGAGCGCATTATGAGTATCGGCAGGGCATTTATTCATATCGCACTGGCCATCGCGGCAACAGCCGGGCTGCTGTCCGTTGCGGCGCCGCATTCGGTCGCGGCTCAGCCCACGGAGGTGCTCATCGGCGGGGTCTACCCCCTGAGCGGTCCCACGGCTCCCGCCGGCAAGGATCAGCGCGAAGGCATAGAAATGGCTCTGGATATCATCAACGGAAGCTATGATCTCCCGTTGCCCTTCGCCAAATCCCAGGGAATTCCCAATCTCGGCAACGCCAGGCTACGCTATATCTTCAGCGATCATCAGGGGCAGCCGGAAAAAGCTTTTTCGGAAACGGAACGTCTGATCTCGGTGGAAAAGGTTTCCGCCATACAGGGGGCTTACCAGAGTTCCTGCGCGGCAACGGCAAGTCAGGCCAGCGAGCGGCTTCTAGTGCCCTTCATAGCGGATACGGGGACTTCGACCACCCTCCATAGACGCGGCTTCAAATATTTTTTCCGCATTGCTCCGCATGAGGGGCAGTATGCGGAAAATTTTTTTAACTATATCAAAGAAATAGATACTCAAAGGGGAAAAAGGACCGCCAGCGTCGGTCTGGTCTGGGAAAACACCCTGTATGGCCGGGATGTGGGAACGGAAGATCGCAAATGGGCGGAAAAATATGGCTATCCCGTTGTCGCGGACATATCCTACACAGATCGGACCACCGACGTGACCAGCGAAGTGCAACAAATCAAACGCGCCAATCCCCGCATCATCCTGCATGGCTCTTATGTCTCCGACGCTCTATTATTTCTGCGCACATACAAGGAACTGGAAGTGAATCCGGACATGATTTTCGGGCACGCTTCCGGTTTCGTGAATGAAGCCTTTGTCAGGGAGCTGGGCAAGGATGCCGATGGTGTGCTGGTCTGGGAAATCTGGTCCCTGGATCTGGCCGGAAAACAGCCCTTGGTCGCCACCGTCAACGACCTGTTCCGCAAAAAATACGGCCGCAATATGAACGGACATATCGCCACCGCCTTTACAGCAGCCTTTGTGCTCGCCGATGCCATTAACCGCGCTGGGTCCACGGATCCGGTTGCCATTGAGAAAGAACTGCGCAAGACGTCCATTGCCGGAAAGGACACCATTATGCCCTGGAAGGGTATTTCCTTCGACGAGAACGGGGAAAATACGCAGAGCAGCGGTCTGATCTGCCAGATTCAAAAGGGGGAATACCGTATTGTCTGGCCGACCGCCTTCAAGGCCGTTGACGTGCTGTGGCCCCTGCCCAGGTGGGCTGAACGATAGTTTTTTTTCGCGCGGGGCGCTCGCCGCGCGAAGGGAGCGCCCCGGGAAATGTCGGAAAACGCCGCGCAGTGGAGCGCATAGTGGAAGAAATACTCCAGATACTTCTCAGTGGCCTTGTCCTTGGGTTGATTTTCTCCTTGGTGGCTGTGGGGTTGAATATTATTTTCGGAGTGATGGACATCGTCAACTTCGCTCATGGCGAGTTTTTAATGGTGAGCATGTATATTTGTTACTGGCTGTTCGTCTGGTTCGGCCTCAGCCCGCTTTTCTCCCTGCCGATCTGTATTGCGGCGCTTTTTTTGCTGGGCGTGGGCGTTTACAAGCTGCTCATCGGCCGTATTCTGTCCGCCCCCATGCTTACGCAGATTTTTGCCACCTTCGGGCTGATGCTTTTCCTTCAGAATCTAGCTCTTTTTCTCTGGAGTTCTGATTACCGGACCATTCAGGATCCGTTGATCTTCGGGAAAAAAATCACGGTCCTGGACGGCGTGTTCCTAGGCGTGCCCCAACTGGCGGCGGGCGCAGGAGCCTTGGTGATCACGGGACTGGTTTTTTTGCTGATTAATAAAACCGAACTGGGCCGCGCCCTGCGGGCCACTGCTGAAGACAAGGAAGCCGCCGCGCTTATGGGCATCAACACCGACAGGATTTTCGCCCTTTCCTGGGGCATAGGCGGGGCCTGCGTTGGGGCGGCGGGGGCGCTGCTGGCGGGTTTTTATCCCATTTTCCCTTATGTGGGCGCGGTATTTTGCACCACAGCCTTTGTCGTTGTCGTGCTGGGCGGTTTTGGCAGCATTGCGGGCGCCTTTTTCGCCGGCATCATCATTGGTCTGGTCCAGATCGGCTTCGGTTCCTATTTTCCGGCGGCCTACAAGATGGCTTTTGTCTATGGAATTTACCTGCTTACGGTCTTTGTCCGCCCCCGCGGCCTGTTGGGCAAATCATGACCTTTGAAAAAAGGCGTTCCCTCGCCCCTTATATCTGTCTGATCATAGGGGTTCTTCTGCCCCTGTGCATACGGCACCCGCTTTTTCTGCATACCATGGTCCTTGTCTATCTGTATGGGTTCATGAGCATGGGCTGGAACATCCTTGGCGGCTATACGGGCCAGGTCTCGCTTGGACATGCCGTATACTTCGGTATCGGCGCATACACCAGCACAACGCTGTTCCTCCAGTCCGGGCTTTCCCCCTGGCTGGGCATGCCCCTGGGAGTCAGTGCCGCCGTTATAACCGCCATGATTATCAGTTACCCTTGTTTTCAGCTCAAAGGACACTATTTTGCCATTGCCACCATCTGTCTGGGCGAAATCGTCCGCGTGGTTTTCATCAACTGGGAGAGGGTAGGAGGAGCCACGGGCATGGGGCTGCCCATAGAATACTCCTTCAGCGCCTTCCAATTCGCTTCGAAGGTTCCCTATTATTATATCACGCTTTTTTTTCTCGCGGCGGCTCTCTTTCTGACGGGCTGGATTGAGCGTAGGCGTATGGGCTACTATCTGCGGGCCATAAAGATGGATCAGGAGGCGGCGCGATCCCTGGGTATTGATACGCGCCGTTATAAAATGGCGGCCATGGCGCTTTCGGCGGGCATCACCGCCATAGCGGGCACCATCTATGCCCAGTTCGTCCTGTACATCGATCCGGAATCCGTTTTCGCCAGCCATGTTTCCATCATTATGTGCCTTATCTCGGTGCTTGGAGGAACGCATTCCAAATGGGGACCCATCCTTGGCGCTCTGGTGCTGATCCCTCTGCAGGAAAGCACGCGCTTTCTCTGGGGAGGAGGTGGATATGGGATTGATCTCATTGTCTATGCTCTGCTGATTATGGGTATAGCCGTTTTTCAGCCTGAAGGGCTTATAGGCGTTGTCACCCGCATGGAAACATCCTTTAAAGGTCGATTCGCGCGCAGGACCCCGGCATGAACCTGTTGCGGGTGGAGAACGTGACCAAGCGTTTCGGAGGTCTCGCGGCCAATGCCGGACTGTCCTTTTCCCTGCAGCCGGGGCAGATAGTCGGCCTTATCGGCCCCAACGGGGCAGGCAAGACCACACTGTTCAACTGCATCGCCGGGTATTCCCCTCCTGACGAAGGGAGCGTGTTTTTTGACGGCAGAGAGATTACCGGCAAGCCCCCGCACGAGATTTGCCGGTTGGGCATAGCCCGTACCTTTCAGTTGGTAAAAATTTTTGCGCGCATGACTGTTCTGGAAAATATTATGGCCGGAGCTTTTCTGCGGCGCGTCAAAGCGGCGGACGCCCGCCGGAGAGGGCTGGATCTGTTGAAAGAGATCGGACTCGGGGATAAAAGGGACACCCTCTGCGGAGCTTTGCCGCTGCCTGACAAAAAAATGGTGGAGGTTGCGCGCGCCATGGCAACGGAACCCCGGCTGCTGCTCCTGGATGAGGCCCTGGCCGGCCTGACCGGTGAGGAAATGCAGCGGGCCGTCCGGTTTATCCTCAAAATCGCCCGGAACGGCACGGCTGTTCTGGCTGTGGAGCATGTCATGGAAGTGATTATGTTCATTTCCGACAGGGTCGTTGTACTCGACCACGGCGTAAAGATTGCGGAGGATATTCCGGAAAGGGTGTGCGGCAATACGCGCGTCGTTGCGGCCTATTTAGGAAAAGGCTATGCTGCGCGTAAATAATCTTGTTGTTTTTTATGGAGAAAGTCCGGCGCTGCACGGTGTTACCCTGAATGTCGCGCAGCGGCAAATCGTTGTTGCGCTAGGTTCAAACGGGGCCGGGAAAACGACCCTGCTGAAAACCATTGCCTCCCTTCTAAAAGCCCAAAGCGGAAGCGTCTTGTTCCGCGATCAGGACATTACCGGTATCGGCGCCCACCGGGTCGTCAGCCGCGGTATCGCCATGACTCCCGAAGGGAAACACATTTTCGGACGCATGTCCGTGCTGGAAAATCTGCTGATCGGGGCCGTCACCCGGAGGGATCCGCTCTATCGCGAAGAACGGCTTGACTATGTTTTTTCCTTGTTTCCCCGGCTTAAGGAGCGCCTTAAACAAATTGCCGGCACGCTTTCCGGTGGGGAACAGCAAATGCTGGCCATTGCCAGGGCGCTCATGTCCGGTCCCAAACTCCTCATGCTGGATGAGCCTTCTCAGGGCATCGCCCCGTTGCTGGTGGAAAAAATTTTTGAGGCCATCGTTTCCGTGCGGGATGCCGGCATGACCGTTCTGCTTGTGGAACAGCATGTTGATGAGGCCCTCGCCTGCGCCGATTACGGCTATATTCTCCAGACCGGGCGCATTATCGCCCGGGGTTCCGCAAAGGAACTCAGGGACGGCAGTGATATGAAAAAAATGTATCTTGGCATACGTCCGGAGTAGAGTACTTTTTCGGCGTAGCGGTGCCAAGCAAAAAATATGAAATACTCTTTACTCCAAATAATAGCTGCGTAACATTTTGAATGTGAAAATAATCTAACGGCAAAGGCGCAGGAGTAACGCATGGCCCTGGACATGCTGCCCGTCAGGCTGATTCCCCTGGGAGTGGGGCATTCCTTCACCACCCTTTTCCACTATACGAATTTTTTGCTCATAGCCGGGGAGCGGCGACTGTATATAGACTGCCCCCCCTATCTCCTGAAAATGCTGCGTCAATACCGCGAGGCGTTGAACGATCCGGAAATTTGCGTGGAACGCTATCAGGAGGTTATTGTGACGCATGCCCATGAGGATCACTGCGCCGGAATCGAGGAACTGGGGTATATGTCCATACGCAGGCGTCCATATAAGCCGAAGATTTATGCTCCAGCTGGCGTTCACGGCTCCCTGTGGGCGGAATCTCTGGCCGCCGGGCTGCGCTGGCGCATGGACGGGGAATCCTATGTTGCCAAAGAGTACACGGACTATTTTACGCCGGTCTATCTTGAATATGGGGTACCTTTCGACATGGGCGATGGCATTAGTCTGGAGATCAGGAGGGTTCGGCATATGCCGGAGACTTTCGGGCTGAAGCTGACCTTCGGTCCGGGGCGGAGCCTGGGTTACAGCGCCGACACGGGCTTTATGCCGGAACTGTTTGACTGGTGGGCTGATTGCGGCTGTATCCTCCACGAGGTACATTTCGATCCGGACATCCGGTGGCATACGCCTTTACGGGATCTTCTGTCCCTGCCTGAAGCCGTGCAGGAGCGGATCTGGCTTTGCCATTATACGGACGACTATCTGAGCCATGACATCGGGGCCATGCATTATCTGAAGCAGGGCGTGTCCTATACCCTTTTTACTCAGGAATCATCCATCCATGTCGAAAATCCATGTGCTGCACGAGAATGACGAGTGGTTCGCCCCTCTTGCCGGTGCCCTGCGCGCCGCGAATCTGCCTTGCGAAGGCTGGCACATGGCGGAAGGGCGTTTGGATTTGCAGGAAACGCCTCCCGGTGGGGTGTTTTTCAGCCGCATGAGCGCTTCCGCCCATACCCGGGGTCACACGCATTCTCCCGACTATACAGCGGCGGTGCTGGCCTGGCTGGAACGGCACCGGCGGCGCGTGATTAACGGCAGCACCGCCTTGCGCCTGGAGATGAGCAAAGTCGCCCAGTATATGGCCCTTGAGGAATTCGGATTTCTGGTGCCCCATACAGTAGCGGCCTGCGGACGCGGCCGGATTCTCGCTGCCGCGAAAACCTTCAGCGGTCCTTTCATTATCAAGCACAACCGTAGCGGCAAGGGACTCGGAGTCCGCCTGTTTCAATCCGCGGCCGCCTTGCAGGCCCACCTGGACAGCGATGAATACACGCCTCCTGTGGACGGTATTCTGCTTTTGCAGGCCTATATCCAAGCCCCGCAACCTTTTATCACCCGTCTGGAATTTGTGGCCGGGCGGTTTTTGTACGCCCTGCGCGCGGACACATCGAACGGCTTTGCCCTGTGCCCGGCGGACGGCTGCGGCATTGGCGAACGTTGCGCCTTGGACGGACAGGCGAAATTCGTCATTGTGGAGGAAGCCTTTCCCGGCCGGGAGCGGTATGAGGCCATGCTCAAGGCGCACGACGTTTCCGTGGCCGGTATCGAAATCATCCGGGATACCCGCGGCACGGTGTATACCTATGACATCAACATCAACACAAACTACAACTCCGCGGCTGAGGCCGAAGCGGGCATTTCCGCACTGTCCGCCCTGGCGGTTTTTCTGGGCGGGGAACTGAAAAAGACGCGCTGCCCCCGCCCCAACAACAGCTAACCCGTAGGACGCGGCCCCTTCCGGCTCAAGGCGTGGAAAGTTGGCAGCCTGCTCCCCATAAACTGGTCCACTGCAAAGGGGAGCCGATAAGCCGTATACACGGCGAGGAGGCTTGCTCTGAAAGGGAAAAAGCACCACCATCTGTAGCCCTCCCTTGTCGGTCTGGTGGTTGTTTGGCTATGACCAAACCTAACCGACTTGGCGGGCTACTTCCATTTTTTCAAATGTGCGAAAAATACCGTACGTTATCT
>JAISNZ010000102.1 GCA_031275955.1 Desulfovibrio sp.
TGTTCGTTTCGACCGGTTTTTTACATCATGTGTTGCATTTCCTGTTGAAAACGATACAGTGTTTCTCCTTCTTTTGCAAGATATTTCAAAACGTTGATCTGTTTTTCAGTGCCGACTAAAATAATGTTTCTTCCCTTTCATCTGGATTTTCCTGTGGTCTACCGCGCCGAGGCGGGTATGGATTCCATTGCCCGGGCGGCGGGCAGATGAAACCGTGAAGGAAGGAAAGTATTATAATCCCTTACGCTGAAACGGCCGGAACCGCAAAAGAAACTCTTCGGCAACGCTTTGTGGTCTCCAAGCTATTTTGCCGGAAGCCGCGGTGGAGCGCCTCTTTCTGTTTTGCGCCAATATATTGAAAATCAGCGTTCACCAAGTTAAAGGCAGAAATTCCAGTCAAGGCGCGCCTTATATCCTCGCCCTGAAGGGCGGGGTTTTACGGCGCGTTGGATAAATCAGTGTTGCCCTAATCCCAGTTCCTTTTGTCCTCAATGGGTTTGACCTGGGGCGAGAGGGTTCCGGGGGCGAGGATCCTGAGTTCGGGGCGGAGTTTGATCTTTTCGCGGAAGAGGAGGAGAAGCTCTTCTTCCCGTTTGAAGGAGCCGGCTTCAATGAGCAGGGTCATTTCGTCAATGCCGCCGGGGTTTGTGACCTCGATCTGCCAGCGTTTGATTTCCTCAAAATGGGCCAGGACCTGTTCCACCTGATGGGGGTAGACAAACATGCCCTTGATCCGGGCGGTGGTGTCCACGCGGCCGACAATGCTGCCCAGGCGCGGGCTGGTGCGCCCGCAGGCGCAGGGGGAGCGGTCTATGTAGGAAAGATCGCCGGTGGCCAGCCGGATGAGGGGGTAGGTTTTGTTGAAGGCGGTCACGACCACTTCGCCCACCTCGCCGTCTTTCAGGGGGATGCCGGTATCGGGGTGGCAGATTTCCACAAAGGCGCGATTGGCGATGTGCAGGCCGGTTTTATGGAAGCACTCGTAGCCGATGCAGCCCACGTCGGCGGTGCCGTACCCCTGGCGCATGATCAGATCGAACTTCTTCTCCATGAGGTTGCGGGTTTTTTCGGAAAACTTCTCGCCGGTGACAAAGGCCACCTCCAGAAAGAGTTCCTTGCGCAGGTTGATGCCCTTTTCCTCCGCTCTCTGGGCCAGATGCAGGAGGTGGGTGGGGGTGCCCACATAGCCCTGGACGCGCAGTTTCTGCATCACCTCAAGCTGGGTCGCGGCATTGCCGGGACCGGCGGGCATGACGGCGCAGCCGAGATTGCGCAGAGGCTCTTCAAACATGAGGCCGGCCGGGGCAAAGTGGTAGTTGAAGGTGATCTGGGTGACGTCCCCGGGACGGAATCCGACGGAATAGAAAGCCTCGGTATAGCCCCAGTAGTCATCGACCCGATCCTCGGGATCGAAGATGGGGCCGGGGGAAAGGAAAATGCGCTTCAGCTCCCCGATGTCCTTGGTCAGAAGGCCGCCCAGGCGGGGGCCCATGGATTGCAGGAAAATCAGCTCCTTCTTCTTGAGGATGGGGATATGCTTCAGATCGGTGAGGGTCCTGAATTTTTCCACATTGAACTGCGCCCGGTCAAAACGCTTCTTCACGTCCTCGGAATACCGGTAGGCATAGGCGAGCAGCTCCTTGAGCTGGATCAGATGAAACTGGCGGCGTTCCCCTTCATCCAGCACCTCCCTGCGACTGTAAATGCCCTCTGTCCGATCCTTGCGCGTCATGCCCAGCTCCTGTGGTTGATTTTCGGGGCGGCCGCCCCGAAGACATCAGTATATACGCTTCCCGGAGAAAAATTGCAAGCAAAAAAATTTTTGCTCAATATAAACAATGGGATGAATGGAAGCGCGGGTCACGTCCTGCCGCAGTTGCCGGGGGAGTTTGAGGAGGCGACTCCCCCGCACAGGGCAGATCAGCTTTTTTTCGGGCGGCGGGCCTTGCCGCTCACGATCAGCGGCCGGATCCTGTAGACGCCTGTGACCGGCAACAGTTTGTCGATGTAGGCGGGCGCATGTTCCCTGTATGCCGGGAGGTACTTGTCCGCCAGAAGGAAGAGCGCCTTCTTCCGCTCCTGCGCGTCGTCAATGCGTTCCGCCACGCCCTCGACAAGCGCGCTCTCATAGTTGGTGCTGAAGTTTCCCTCATAGACGGCCCGGACCCCGTCCACCACGCAAAAGGACACCTGGGGGCGGGCGGCCATATTTTCGATCTTCCGTCCTTGCAGGGCGCAATGGAAATAGATGCTCCCCTCCCAATAGACATAGGAAAGGGGAACGCCGTACGGCAACCCGTCCTCTCCCGCTGTGGAGAGAACTCCGTAGACCCCCTTTTCCAGAATGGAGACGGCCTCTTCCTCCGTAAGCGCCCGATCCTTGCGCCGTATGGCGTAGCGCATATCTTCCTCCTTTTTTTCCGCTTTCCTCGCGCCCGGAAAACACTGCCGCCTCAGGCGCCTTATTCCGCCACGAGGTACTGGGCGGGGAATTCGTCCTCCAGGGGCAGGGCGGCCTTTTCGGCCTGACGCAGGTCCGGGTAGGGTCCCACCTGCACGCGCCAGAGGTTGACCGCGGGGGCGAAAAAGCCGCGGGCGGGCAAGCCCCGCTTCCTGAGGCTGGCCAGGAGGCGATCCGCGTTTTCCCTGCTGCCGAAGGCTCCCACCTGGATGTAAAAGGCGCCGGCCAGGTTGCCCCCGCTCAGACCCTTGACCGCGCCGACCGCTTCCAGAATGACGGGGGCGGTGCCGGCGGCGAGCATATCCAGGGCCCTGGCTCCGGTGTATGTGAGGTCGATGACCCGGTTGGCCACGAAGGGGACGCGGTCGTTGATGCGGACAGTGATGCTACGCTTGTTGCGGGGATTGGTGACCCTGACCTTGGTGCCGAAAGGCAGGATCTTGTGGGCGGCGGTGGCGCCGTACATGTCATAGCGTTCGCCGTTGGCTGTGGTTTTGCCGTGAAAATCCTTTCCGTACCAGGAGGCGATGCCCTCTTCCCGGTAGCCGTCGGCCGAGGTCAGGGGATAGTAGGTTTTGCCCCTGATGGTGTACGGCTTGGCGCCGCGCTGGCCGGAGGCGGGGGCGGTGCTTTCCCCTCCCCCTTCCCGGAAAAGGGCGCAGCCTGAAAGGAAAAAGCCGCAGCACGCCAGGAGGGGAAGGAGAAGGAGAAGGCGCCTTGGGGCACAGGGGCGAAAAGTCATGGGGCGATCCTGCGGCATGTTCCGCTTGGGATTGTCGCCTGGCGGCGGAAGGAATCCGCCTGGAAGACAATCCTGCGGCAATGATTTGCAAGCACCCTCCTGCCGCGCAGAGGTGTGAAACCGGAACACAGCGGGCGGCACGCGCCTGAAGGCAGAATGCACCGGAAACCGCTCTGAGGCAACAGTGTTTTTCCGTCTTTTTTCCGGACAAGGGAAAGGTCCGGCGGAAAGGCGGCGGATCAGGCGCTGGCGCTCAGGCGGGCCTGGTCAAACTGGATAGCGGTGCCGTAGCAGGTGAAAAACTTGCTCCCGTCCGGATGGAAGGCAACATTTTCCTGGTAGCCGACAATGGCCTGGGCTCCCTTGTTCACCGCGCGGGCGGCCATGCCGAAGAAGGCCTCCTCGGAGTCATAGCCCCGGCAGACCACCAGTCCGAGTACCTTGCCCACCTTGCGGCCTTCTTCCAGATCCGGGGTGGTGACGACAGGAAAACGACCGGCAAAAAAGATCTCCTTCACCCGGTCCAGGTTTTCAACCCGGCGTTCCTGAACCTTCTTCTTCTTCTCTCCACCCAGTAGAAACAACATGGGGAACTCCTTCGCAAATTTTGGCGGCGCGCGGCCCTGTATGGGAAAGGACAGGATCGAGGTGTCCGCCGCGGCGCCCTTCTTTATGCAAAAGACCTGCCAAAGTCTAAATTTGACGCCAACTCCCATTGTTTCCTGTCCTTCTCCCGGCCGCGCGGACCCTCGCCGCCCGCCGCAGCGGGAAAAATCGTCGGATCTTTGACCGGCCGGCCACCGGACGGCCGGGAACCTCGCCGCCCGCCGCAGCGGGAAAAATCGTCGGATCGTTGACCGGCCGGCGACCGGGAACCTCGCCGCCCCCGGCCGCCGGCGAATCCCCCCCGAACAAGGCACTGTTTTTCTTGGGTCTTCGCCCCAAACCCCGCCGGGAGCATATCTTTTCAAGGGAATCCGCCCTGCGGAGAAAATTTTTCCCCTCGCGGCTTGACGGGGGGAGAAGATTGTTGTATATTTCGTCATATAACGAAATGACGAATTGTTTCCGGAGGCAGCCCATGTTCACCTTTCTGACCATCGCCAAGGCTCTGACCGACGAAAACCGCGCCCGCATCCTCATGGTCCTGCGCGATCGCGAACTCTGCGTCTGCCAGCTCACCGCCTTTCTCGATCTGGCCCCGTCCACCACCTCCCGGCATCTGTCCATCCTGCGCCAGGCCAGGCTTATAGAAAGCCGGAAAAAGGGCAAATGGGTCTACTATGCCCTGGCCTGCCCGCGGGAATCCTCCCCTCTGGTCCACGCGGCCCTGGACTGGATCCGGCGTTCCCTGGAGGACAATCCGGTTATTCTGACGGATGAAAGCCGCCTTAAGGACATCCTGGCCCGCGAGCAGGATCTGTGCGCCTGCATGGACGACGCCGCGCCGGACAGTTTCCATTCCCTGGAAATCCACTCCCTGGCCACGGCCGACGAAGAAGCGGCCGGATCCTCCGGAGGACGCCCATGAATACCGCCGTCTCTTCTTTGCCCGACCTGCGTCTCTCCTCCTCCGGCCGGACCTGCGCCGACGCCTGCTGTTCCCCTTCCGGGAAGGATGGCGGCTTTCCCCCCGCGCTGGACGCCTGCTCCTGCTGTCCGGGCGTTGCGGCCTCCTGTGAGGACGAGGCCGCTGAAGGCCTGCGCCTGACCAGGGAAATCCGACTCCTGGCGGTCTCGGCCGCAATCTTTCTCAGCGCCCTGGCCTTCGGGGACCAAGTGGAAGCCGCTCTGAAAGCGCCCGTTCTCCCTCTCGTCTATGCCGTCCCCTATCTTCTCTGCGGGATCGGCGTCTTCCGTCAGGCTTACGCCCTGATGCGCAAAAAGGATTTTTTCAATGAATTCACGCTGATGAGCGGAGCGACGCTCACGGCCATTCTCATCGGCGAGCTGCCCGAGGCTGTGGGGGTCATGCTTTTTTACCGGGTGGGGGAATTCTTTCAGGAAAGGGCCTCTTCAGGGTCCCGCCGTTCCATCAGGAGCCTCCTGGCCTCCAAACCCGTTCTGGCCCACGTTCTGGAAGAAACAGCCGTCACGGATGCGGCTGTGGAGACCGTGGATATCGGCCAACGCGTCCTCGTCCGGGCCGGGGAAAAGATTCCCCTGGACGGGCTGGTGCTGGCCGGGGAATCCCAGGTGGATCAGAGCCCCCTGACCGGCGAGTCCCTTCCCGTGGATGTCCGCCCGGGGGACGCCGTTCTCGGCGGCACCCTCAACCTCGGCGGCATCCTGACCGTCAGGGTGACCAGCCGCTTTGCCGACACCCACATGGCCCGCATCCTGGATCTGGTGGAGCATGCCGCCCTGGCCAAGTCCCCCACGGAGCGCTTCATTACCCGCTTCGCCCGCGTCTATACCCCTGTCGTGGTCTTTCTGGCCCTTTTGACGGCCATACTCCCGCCTCTTTTCGTCGCCGGGGCCACCTTTGACGACTGGATCTACCGCGCCCTGGTTCTTCTGGTGATTTCCTGCCCCTGCGCCCTGGTCATTTCCATCCCCCTGGGCTATTTCGGCGGCATCGGCGCCGCCTCGCGCCAAGGCATCCTGGTCAAGGGCGGCGCTGTCCTGGACGCCCTGCTGCAGATCCGCACCGTTGTCTTCGACAAGACAGGCACGCTCACTCGCGGCAGCTTCAGCGTCGCCGCCGTCACCCCGGCCCCCGGCGTGGAGGAGGAGACCCTGCTCGCCACCGCCGCCTGGATCGAATCCCAATCCAACCACCCCATTGCCCGATCCATTGTCCGCCACGTCGCCGACGCCAAGGCGAACGCCCCTGATCTTCCGGCAACGGAAAAAGATCCGCTCCCCGCCTGCCGCGAGGACTGGGACGCGGTCCGGGAAATCCCCGGCAAAGGCATGCTGGCCGAGGCCGGGGGAATCCGCTACCTCGCGGGCACAGCCGTCCTCCTGGCCGACTTCGGCCTTGCCGCCCCTCCCCAGTCCCGGCCCGGAGCCCTGGTGCATATCGCCAGAAATGACGACTATCTCGGCAGCATCCTGGTGACCGACGCCCTTCGCGGGGAAACCCCAAAAGCCGTGGCCGAGCTTCAGGCCTCCGGGATGCGGACCTACATGCTGACCGGAGACCGCGAGGAATCCGCCGCCTGGGCGGCCGGCGAGGCCGGCCTTGACGGCTACCGGGCCGGGCTTCTGCCGGAAGGCAAGGTCGCCGCCATGCGGGACCTGTCCGATCCCGCCGCCACTGCCTTTGTGGGCGACGGCATTAACGATGCCCCCATCCTGGCCCTTTCCCGCGTGGGCATAGCCATGGGCGGCATAGGAGCCGAAGCCGCCGTTGAAGCCGCTGACGCCGTTATCCTCAACGACTCCCCGGCCGGCGTCCCCCGCCTTTTCCGCATCGCCCGCAAGGTGCGCGTCCTGATCTGGCAAAACATCTTCCTGGCCCTGGCCGTCAAGGCTTCCTTCATGGGCCTGGGCATCGCGGGTGTCTCCGGCCTCTGGGAAGCCGTCTTCGCCGATGTGGGAGTGACCCTTCTGGCTGTCCTCAACGCCACGCGGGCCACGGAAGGGGCCCTGTGGCAACGGGGATGACCCGCCTGGAGGGAAGAGCGAGGGCCTGCTGTCTTTTCACAGCCTTTCCCTACCCGTTCCGGAAAAGAAGGGGGAGCAGGAGCTGTTCCGCGCTTTCCTCCAAAGAAAGGGGCAGGATTGGCGCGGACCAGGCTCCGGAGGATGCGGCCGGAGAAAGGCAAGGGGACGGAGGATCGGCGGGAGGGGAGGGATCAGGGCCGGGAGGCAGCGCGTCCAGAACAGAGGACAGGCTTTCTTCGCCCATAAGGCCGTCAAGGTCGCAAACGAATTTGTGCAGGTCCAGGAAAAAGATCTGCGCGATGTCCTTGCCCTGGAGCAGGGTGCCGTCCTCCAGGCGCAGGAAAAGGTTTTCTTTCTCCGCCGCGGCAAGGAACCCCTGCAACACAAGGACGGCCCCGCTGTCAAAGAGAAACCGCAAGCTGTGATCCTGAACCTCGCACTGCAGTGTTTCCAGGGGAAAATCCAGGGCGTAGACATGTCCGGGTTCAATGGGCACGATGACAGGAGCGGAGGACGGGGGTCTGACCAGCAAGACTTCCGGAAGAGTATCCATAGCCCTCTCGTTTTTGCCCCAGGGCGGACGCGCTCCGTGACGGCGGCGTCTCAAGGCTGAAAGAGGATACCAGATCCGCCGCCGGCCGCCAAGATGTTACGAGCCCTGTAGGCCGAAGGCTGGCGTCCCCCTTCAAGCCGGGATGTCCGGGAAGAAAAAAACGTGGCGCCGACAAAGAAAAAGAGGAGGAGACCATGCCCGGAGAGAATCTGGAGCCGACCTGCGCGCATTGCGGGATATGGAGCTGTAGAACGCGGAATGAAGCGAAGTACCCCGCGTTCTGCCTGACGAAAAATACGGATCCCGATCTGCTGCGGGAAGCCCTGGACGCCTATGCCGCCCCCGGGGACTCGCTGCGCGTCGCCCGTGAAGCCGCCATCCTGGAGGCGGACGCTTACGGCAGGCTGACCCGTGTGGAGGAAACCATCGAATTTATCCGCCGGATGGGATACCGCTCCATCGGCATTGCCTCCTGCGTGGGCATGATGCCGGAAACCTCCATCTTTTCCTCCATCCTGAGCGGGGAAGGCATGGAGAGCTACACGGTGGGATGCAAGATCGGCGCGGTGGATAAAAGCGTCATCGGCATTCCCGAGGGGAAAAAACTCAATGGCGGCTGCGGGCACGAATCCATGTGCAATCCCATCATGCAGGCCAAAAAACTTGCCGAACGGAAAACGGATTTCAACATCGTCATCGGCCTGTGCGTCGGGCATGACACGCTGTTTCTCCAGCACTCGAAAGCCCCTGTGACGGTCATGATTGTCAAGGACAGGGCGCTTGGTCATAATCCCGTCGCGGCCCTGTATACGGCCAGAGGGATGTATTCACGGTTCAGGAAGAAAAAACCGGATGCCGCGGATTCTCTTTCCCGAATCAAATAGGGGAAATATTTGGATTCTTCGACGTTTACCGTGGAATTGTCTTTTGCGGCGGGTCGACAATGGGGACCACCCCAGTACGTATATGGTCTCGGATATGGTCTCGCCCAGGAGTCAAGTGTCTTTTTTCTTCATGGAGGAGAAACGGATCCGGATGCAAACGTATATTCGGCATCAGGCATTTCGCCGCGCCACGATGGGTAATCCGCGCTTTCGGTCCTACTCGTTATCTCGGCATCTAAACGCCATGTACAGTATTCGCCCTAGCGCGGTCCGGGGAGGGCCGGGAGGCGGCAAGGCCCAGGGCGGCGGCCATTACGGTGCCGGGTTCCCGGCTCAGGGCGGGATTGACCATGCTGGCCAGCCAGAGGCAGATCAGGAAAAAGGCGGCGTCTCTGGACAGAGGGCCGCCCCTCAGTCCCGCGAAAATGGCAAGGAGGATGGCGGCGTTCAGGCTCAGGCAGCCGAGCAATCCTGTTTCCCCCAGAGGGGAAAGGAGGATGTTGTGGGCGTGGTCGGTGCGGGCGGGGGCTAAGGATTGTTCCCGAGGGGAGAGGCCGGCCAGACGGGCGTCATAAAACCTGGCATAGGCGTCGGGGTAACTCTCCGGTCCTGCGCCCAGCCATTTGTGCTCCCGGAACTGGGCCAGGGCCGCTTCCCAGATGGGCAGGCGCGAGAGCAGGGATGAGAGCGCCTGGTCCGGCTGGAAGTACAGGCGGACCTGTTTTGCCCCCGCAAGGTGCAGGGCTGTGAGCAACAGGAAGACGGCCAGCCCGCCGGCCAGGATGCGGCCCGGGGGGATGCGGCGCAGAGCCAGATAGACGGCCGTGACGCCGAAGAAGATCCCCATCCAGGCGCGCGCGGCGGTGTTGAGGAGAAAAAGGCCCAGGCCGAGGAAACCTCCAAGGAACCAGAGGGATCGCCAGCCTCGCGGCCGCAGCAGGCCCGCCCCCAGGAAGAAGAAGGCCGCGGCGGCCAGAAGCGGGGCCAGGCGGTTGGCCTTTGAGCCGAAGAATCCCACCAGCCGGTCCCCTCCTCCGGACTGAAAGGCGCTCATGTTGATCAGGCCGAGGCCGTCCCGGCCGAGGAGGAGAATGCTCAGAAGCATGATCAGGGCGGAGGCCCCCAGGATCAGGAAGGGCAGGCGTCCCCCTTCCCCCAGACAGGTTCCCAGGCACCAGAAGGCCAGGAACACGCAGAGCCAGGCCAGGCCTGTGCCCGCCAGGAGCGGGTCCAGCCCGTTGGCCAGGGTGGAGAGGAGGCAGACAAGGGCATAGGCGGCAAGGGCATAGGCGGCCGGCGTCCGCGCGAGCCTTTCCCGCAGCCGGGGCAGGAGGAGGAGAAGCGCCAGGGCCAGAAAGCCGCAGATCAGGCGTCCGGGGATAATGCTTCTGTGCCGGAAGGGCAGGATGCCCAGGGTGAAACAGGAGACGGCCAGGAGCAGGGCAAGGAGAAAAAGGGCCGGTTTGCGCCAGGCGTCCTCTTCAGCGGGAAGCAGGGTCATGTCCGTCCAGGGAGGGATTGGCATGAAGATGTTTTCTCCATTGGCGATGGATGGCGGATGGATATGGCGGACAGCCATGACCGCAAGCAAAGCCGGGCTTCAAGCGAAGCCATGCCCCTCGTCCCTCCGGCAGGAGGGATAGCGGCGCGCGTCGCTTTTGTCAACCATCCGCAGAAACCATTCAAATGATCTGCCCGGAAGAAATGTTCCGGGCAAGGGACTCCAGATAGGAGTTCAGGCGGGTGAGATCCGTGTGCCAGGGGCAGCCGGAGGAGCGGAAGACGGCGCCCCGGCCGTAGAAAAGGGTTCCCGCCTTTTCGGCGGCGTCGTAATCGCTGCGGCTGTCCCCCACCATGACGGTTTCTTTGGGGCAGGCGCCGGAGAGGTCCAGAATGCCGCGCAGGAGGTCGGCCTTGCCGGGAGGGGAACCGAACAGGCCCGCGAAGTAGCGGGCAAGGCCCTGCCGGGTCAGGACGTCGGCCAGTTCCGCCTGGGGGGTTCCGGAAGCGACGTACAGGGGAACGCGGCCATGCCATAGGTCCAGGACTTCCCGAATGCCGGGGACAAGAGGGCTGGCGCAGACTTCCTCCAGGCAGTATCCGGCGAAACGGCTGCAGAGCGCGGCATCCTCTTCCGGAAGGATGCGGCGGCCGAGGACTTCTTCAAAAAACCAGGCGAATTTTTCCGAGCGGCTGACGCCGCTGTGGAGGATGTGGTACCTGGTCAGCCGATCCGCGGCCTCTGGGCCGAATTCGGCCCCGATGCGCTTGAAGGCCAGGGTTTTGGCCCCGACGCTTTCCAGCAGGACACCGTCGCAGTCAAAGACGACAAGGGCTAGAGGCATAATGCCTCCAACAGGTTCCGGATGGCCGCTGTTTCCATGCGGATGCGGGATTCGCGGGCGTAGGAGCCGACATGGGGGGTGAGAACGGTGTTGGGGGTTTGGAGGAGAATCCCCTGATACGGTTCCGCGGAAAAGACGTCAAGGGCGGCGCCGGCCAGCCTGCCGGAGCGGAGGGCCTCGGCGAGGGCGGCTTCATCCGCCAGTCCGCCCCGGGCGGCGTTGATGAGGCAGGCCCCGGGCTTTATGCGGGCAATGGCGGCGGCGTCAAGGACAGGGGTGTTGTCCGCCTGTTTGGGGGTGTGCAGGGAGAGAAGGTCCGCCCAGGCGAGGAGATCGGGCAGCGGCATGAAGCTATGGGGCGCGGGGTCGGCGGGGGGGAAGGGGTCGAAGAAGGCGGTGCGGGCGCCCAGGGCGTGAAAAAGATCCGCGCTGGCCCTGCCGATGCGGCCAAGGCCGATAATCCCGACATGGGCGTCCTGAAGCAGGGCGCCCATGCGTTTTTTCCAGCGCCCGGCCCGGATGTCCCGGTCCATGAGGGTGATGCGGCGCAGCAGATCAAGGGCCAGGCCAAGGGTGAGTTCCGCCACGGCGCGGGTAGGGGCGTCGGGGGTGCTGCGGACGGCGATGCCCCGGGCGGCGGCGGCGGCGAGATCGACATTGTCCAGGCCTGCCCCGCAGCGGGAAATGACTTTGAGTTCCGGAAGGGCAGCCATCAGGCGGGCGGTCAGTGGCTCGGTGCCGGCCGCCACGGCGACGCAGCCTTGCAGCAGGGCAATGGCTTCCTCCTCTGTCAGGGCGCGTCCGTGGGGGTTAAGGAGAGGCGTCAGGCCGGCCGCGCGCAGGAGGAGAAGGGGCTCGGGGCTGAATTCGGCGAAGGAGGATGTGGTCACGGCCACAGTGCGGGAAGGGGTCACGGCCGCTCCGGGAGGCGGGGGGCGGGGAGGCCGCGCGGGCGGAGTACGCGGGCGGGAACGCCGGCGACAACGCAGTCGGCGGGGACATCCCTGGTGACCACGGCGCCTGCGGCGACAACGGCCCCGGAGTGGATGCGCACGCCGGGCAGAATGGTGGCGCGGGCGGCGATCCAGACATTGTCCTCAATAATGACGCGGGAGGGGGCATGCCCCTGATCCGCGATGGGGAGATCCAGGCGGTCAAAGACATGATTGGCTCCCTGGATGAGGACCATGGGGCCGATGGCCACATTGTCGCCAATGCTGATTTCGGCGTCGTTGGCGTTGATGGAGGAAAAATCGCCGAGAAAGACGCGGTTGCCAAGGCGGATACGCCCGCGGGCGGCGTAAAGGGAGGAATGGCGGTTCAGGCCCACATGGCGTCCAAGGCTGATGTGGCGGAATCCCTGGATCACGACGCCGACGCCCGTGCGCAGGCCGGATCCGCCGGCCTGGAAAAAGGGGCCGTACAGCAGGCGGCGCAACAGGGCGCCGGGTCCGCCGGGGATCCATCCCAGCAGGCACCGCCAGGCTTCTTCCCCCTGGAGCCAGAGACGTTCCTGAAGGGTCATGGGGGGCCTGGAGAAAAAGAGTGCGCGGGGGAGGGGTCGCCCGGCCGGGACCCGGTGACCAGGGCCAGGACCTTGATTCCTTTTTTTTCGCCGGTGAAGCCGAGATATTCTTCGGTCGTCGCCTTGATGCTGACGCGGGAGATGGGCAGGTGGAGGAGATTGGCCACGTTGGCGGCAATGGCCTTGCGCTGCGGGGCGATGCGGGGCGCCTGGGCAATGACGGTAATATCCGCGTGGGCGATCTCCAGCCCCTGGCGGCGGCAGAGGACCAGGGTCTCGGCCAGGAGCAGGCCGCTGGAAACGCCCTCATAGGCGGGGTCCGTGTCCGGGAAAAGCTCGCCGATGTCGCCGGCGCCGATGCAGCCCAGGAGGGCGTCCATGAGGGCGTGGAGCAGGGCGTCGCCGTCGGAGTGGGCGGAAAGGAGGAAAGGGCAGGCCAGAGGAACTCCTCCCAGAATAAAAGGCCGATCTCCGCCGTAGCGGTGCACGTCATAGCCAAGGCCGGTGCAGGGGATGCGGGGCGCGGCGGGTTCCCCCGGCTGGAGCAGGGGCAGATCGGCCGCGGTGGTGATCTTGCGATTGGTTTCCTCGCCTTCCACCACCAGGACGGGCACGCCGTCGGCCTCCAGGAGGGCGGAGTCGTCGGTGGCAAAAATCCCCTCTTCCCTGGCCCGGATGTGGGCCTGGACGAGGGCCTTTCTGGCAAAACCCTGCGGGGTCTGGACGGCGCGCAGTTGCCGGCGCGGGCAGGTGCGGGCGACCTTAAGGGTTTTGTCCCCTGTTTCCGCGCTTGCCTGAACGGCCTTGATGGTGTCGGTCACGGGAACCGCCGGAATGACGGCGGGCCGTCCCTCCAGCAGGGGGGCCAGGACGCGCGCCATGAGGGCGGGAGAGGCAAAAGGCCGCGCGGCGTCGTGAATGAGGACGGCATCGCAGTCCGGGGGCAGGGCGGTGAGGCCGTTCCAGACGGAATCCTGGCGCCGGGGGCCGCCCAGGGCCACCAGCCAGGGCAGGCCGAGGGACTGGCCCGGCCGGGTGGCTTCCAGACGGCGGATGCCCTCATAAAGACGATCCGGAGAGATGTCTCCCCCTTCTCCCTCCCAGCGGGAGGGGAGGACAAAAAGGATGCCGCGCAGGGGGGCCAGGCGGGCCAGGGTGGCGGCGGAACGCCAGAAGAGGGGGAATCCGTCCAGATTGAGGAATTGTTTGGGCAGGCGGGACCCGGGAAGGGCAAGGCGGCTTCCGGAGCCCGCGGCGAGCAGAATGGCCCAGATATTCATGCGTTTCTTACCGCCGGAGCATTTTTTTGAGGAGACGATGTGCCGCTGAAATCGCTCC
>JAISNZ010000009.1 GCA_031275955.1 Desulfovibrio sp.
TAAAGGCGAAAATGCTCCATTTCCACGATCCCGCTTCCTCCCTGCCGGCCCTCTGCGCAGCGGCCGTGATCCTGGCCGGACTGGCCTGGGCCTTTCAGGGCCGCCGCAGAATTCCCTCCGTGCTGGCCGGGCTGACCCTGGCCGACGCCGGCTATCTGGCGGCCGGAATCGGTTTCGGCGGCGCCGCCGGCGAGATCGGCGCCGTGCTTTTCGTGGTCTTCAACGGCTCGGCCAGACTCCTGGCCCTGCTCTGCCTGCTGGCCTTGCAGCGCCACGCGCGAACGCGCCCCAACGGAGTCCTTACGGGCATAGGCAGGGAAAGGCCCCTCGGCGCCCTGCTCTTCGCCCTGGCCATGTTCGCGGCCCTGGACATCAGTCCCTTTCTGACCCCCGACGCCAGACCCTTGATCCTTTTCTCCGGGATCGCCAGCGGGCAGACCCTGCTCACGGCCGTCCTCACCCTGGGCGATGCCGTCATAGCCGTATTGACCCTGCGGGCCGTCCACGAGATGTGGCGGAAGGGGGAATATTCCTTCGCCAGGGCCGACATGCGCGCGGAAGCGGCGGCCCTGCCCCTGGCCCTGGCGGCCCTCCTGGCGCTCATGGGCCTTTCCGAGCACGTCCTGCTCCAGGGAGCCGCGGCCCTAACCCAAAACTCCCGCGAAACGCTGCCCAACTTCATCCCCAACTGGCATCCCGCGGCGCTGCTGCTCCACGCCGGGGCCTTCGGCGTCTTCATCCTCGGCCTCTTCAGCCGGCAACTGCGCGACCTGGGGGCAATCCTCCTCCCCGCCCTGGCCCTGCTCCTGATCGCCACGGACGGCTCCCTGCCCCCGGCGGCCCGCTTCTTCGGCCTGATCTCCACCGGCATCGCCTGCCTCATCGCCCTGTATTCCTGCGGCTATATTCGCCAGGAGCGCAGAGGCGCCTATTTCTTCTTCCTGCTCCTGATGTTCGGCTCCCTGACCGGGATCGCCACAGCCGACGGCCTGGGCGTATTCTTCGTCTTCTGGGAGCTGATGACCCTCAGCTCCTGCGTCCTCGTGGCCTGGGAGGATACGGAGGAGGCCCACGCGGCCGCGCGGAAATACTTCATCATGTGCAGCGTGGGGGCGGCCGTCATGCTGCCCGGCCTGCTGCTTTTCCAGGCCTGGTTTGGGACCCTTGATCTTTCGGCCCTCTCCGCCGCCTCCCCCGCCGCCCTCACCCCCGCCGCGGCGACCCTGGCCGCCCTGCTGGTCCTGGCGGGTTGCGGCGTAAAGGCCGGCCTGTTTCCCGTCCACGGCTGGCTGCCCGCCGCGCACCCGGCGGCGCCCTCCCCCATTTCCGCTCCCCTGTCCGGCGTGCTGACCAAGGCCGGCATCTTCGGCCTGCTCCAGATCTTCCTGGCGGTACTCGGCCTGGGCCTGATCCCCGGAGAGGGCCGGGGCGCGCCCCCGGCCGGCCAGATCCTGACCGCCCTGGGCATCCTGACCATGCTCTACGGCGAATTCATGGCCCTGCGCCAGACCGATCTGAAACGGCTGCTGGCCTATTCCACCATAGGGCAGATCGGGGAAATCAGCATGACCCTCGGCCTGTGCACCTGGCTGGCGGCCTCCGGGGCGCTCCTCCACGTACTCAACCACTCCGTGATCAAGGACCTGCTCTTTCTCTGTTCCGGAGCCCTGATCCTGCGGGCGGGTTCGCGCAATCTGGCGGATCTGCGCGGTATGGGCAGGGCAATGCCTTTTACCTCCGCCTGCATGATCGTCGGCCTGCTTTCCATCCTGGGGCTGCCCCCCTTCGCCGGCTTCATGAGCAAATTCCTCATGCTCTACGCCCTGGCCGAGACCGGCCCGCCGCTCGCGGGCCTGATGCTCCTGGCGAGTCTGGCCGGGTGCGTCTATTACACCCGGATCATCAGGACCCTGATTTTCGAGCCCTATACCGGGCCGCCGCTGGAGGAAGCCCCTCTCGGGATGCGCATCCCCCTGGCGGCGCTCGCGGCCCTGTGCCTCGCTTTCGGCCTCTTCCCCCAGCTCGGCCTGCACTACATGGTCCTGCCCGTACTGGACAGTCTGGCCGCGGGAAACCGGATCGCCGCCCAGGTTCTCCCCTCCTTGTCCGCGGTCTGGCCCCCCTGCTCCATCCTGCTGCTGGCCGGCTCCCTGGCGCCCGTCCTCCTGCGCGACAACCCCCGGCAAGCCGGACAGGCCGCCGCCCTGATCCTGGCCCTGGCCGCCCTCCTGGTCTGGTTCCAGCGCGGCGGCACGGATACCCTCTCCTTCCTCTTCGCCCTGATCATCACCGTGATCGGCTGCGCCAACATGATCTACTCCGTGGGCTACCTGGATCACAGCCACACCCAGTGGCGCTTTTACGCCTTTTTCCTGTGCATGGCCTCCGGACTTACCGGGGTGGCCCTGAGCGCGGACCTCTTCAGCTTCTTCCTCTTCTGGGAGATCATGAGCTCCTGGAGCCTGTACTTCGTCATCGTCCATGAGGAAAATGAAGCCGCCCTGCGCGAGGGCTTCAAGTATTTCTTTTTCAACGTCCTTGGCGCGGCCTTCCTCTTCCTGGGCGTCGTGCTGCTGATCCAATGGTGCGGGGGCGGGGAATTCAGCCTGCTGCGGACGGCGCTGCCCGGCCTCGCCGGCTGGCAGATCGCCCTGGCCATGTCCCTGATGGCCGCCGGTTTCGTCATGAAGGCGGCCCAACTGCCCTTGCGCATTGACATCCAGATGCACCCGGCCACAGCCCCCACGCCGGTTTCCGGATACATTTCCTCCGTGCTGCTGAAAAGCGCCATTTTCGGGCTGGTCAAGCTCTTCCTGGCGCTGGGCGGAGGACTCTTCCTCCCGGGAATCTCCGCCGGCTGGCTCAGCATGCCGCAGATCATGGACGCCGTGGTCTGGATCGGGGGCCTGACCATTGTCCTGGCCGGCGCCTTCGCCGTCTTCCAGACCGACATCAAGCTGGTGCTCATTTACTCCACCGTGAGCCAGCTCGCCTACATGGCGGCGGGCGCGGCCCTGGGCACTTCTCTGGGGGTGGCCGGGGGACTGCTCCATCTGGTCAACCATGTCTTCTTCAAGGATCTCCTCTTCCTGGTGGCCGGGGCCGTCATCGCCCGGACGCACCGCCAGTCCATGAACGGCCTGGGAGGCCTGGGGGCAAGGATGCCCGCCACCCTGGCCTGCTTCGGCCTCGGCGCGGCCTGCGTCATCGGTCTGCCGCCGAGCAGCGGCTTCACCTCCAAGTGGATCCTGTACCACGCCCTGATGGAACAGGGCTTTGTCCTTGTCGCCGTTCTTTCCCTGGTGGGGAGCGTGCTTACCTTGGCCTATATGGCCAAGTTGCTGCACAGCGTCTTTCTGGGACAGATCCGGCCGGGTCTTGAAGAGGTCACGGAGGCCCCCCGGGTCATGCTCCTGCCCATGGGCTTTCTGGCGGCGGGCTGCGTCGTCACCAGCCTGTTCCCCGGCCTGATCCTGGCCCCCCTGAACACGGTTCTGGCCGAGCTGAATCTGGCTCCGCTGGATGTGGCCCCCTGGGGCATCAACTCCGGGCGCGGAGCCTGGAACGCCACCCTGACCGCCCTCCTGGCCGGCATCGCCTGGTTCGCCTCCAGCCTGCTCCTCAAGCGCCTTTCCGGCAAGGAGCGCGTCACGGACATCCATGCCTGCGGCATTCCCCCGGCGGAACTGAACGTCCGGGCCAATCCCGGGGACATTTACAGCACCCCCGCCGGCCTGCTGCGCCGCTGGCGCGGAAAACAGCCAAGACCCGAAACATAGACCATGGACGATATCCACTCCTTCCTGCCCCTGACCGGCTGGGCGCTTTTCCATCTCCTGATCTTTCCCGGAGGCGTCTTCGCCCTCTGCGCCGGCCTCCTGTTCAAAGGATTGGACAGAAAGATGGAAGCCCGGCTCCAGCGCCGGGTCGGGCCTCCAGTCATCCAGCCCTTTCTGGATCTGATCAAGCTCGCCGGCAAGGAATCCATGCTTCCGGAAACAGCCCACCGCGCCCTGTTCCGCATCGCCCCCCTGCCCGGATTTGTGGGCATGGCGGTCTGCGCCGCGCTCCTGCCCGTGCCGGGCGCCTATAACGGACTGCCCGGCATGGGCGACATGCTGGTCTATTTCTATCTGCTGCCGCTCCCCGCCGTGGCCCTGATCCTGGCGGCCTCCTCCTCCAGCTCGCCCTTCGGCGCCCTGGGCTTCTCCCGGGAAATGACCATCCTGTTCGCCTACGAGATCCCTCTGCTCATGGTCATCCTGGCCGTCGCCCTGCAGGCGGGCCAGGGACAGGGCGCGGAATTCTCCCTGGGCGCCATTGTCGCCTGCCAACTGGAAAACGGGCAGTTCGGTTTCCAGTGGAGCCTGATCCCGGCCTTTCTGGCCTACCTGATGTTTCTCCCCGGAACCATGGGCGTGCCGCCTTTTGATATTCCGGAAGCGGAAACGGAGATCGTCGAAGGCCCCCTGCTGGAGTATTCCGGAGCGGCCCTGGCCTTTTTCCAGATGACGGGAGCCCTGAAAAGCATCGTCGTGCTCGGTTTCGGCGTGGTC
>JAISNZ010000103.1 GCA_031275955.1 Desulfovibrio sp.
CGGTGGGGACGGCCCCTTTTCCCCCATCGGCGCCGTTTTCCGCCGCCATGTCCGGATCGCCGGCTGCCTGGGAAGGGGAATCCGGGGGTCTGCCCGCGTTTTTTCGGCCCGGCGCGGGAGAAAGAGCGCAGGGAGGCAAAATGGCCTGCCTCGGGGGCGAAAACACAGGGGAGGGAGATTCCGGCTGTCCCGGATGCGGAAAAGATGTCTCCCGCGGGTCTGTCCGGGCGGCGTCCAGGGCCGCGGCGCCGAGTTCGGCAACGGCCTGTTCCAGCCGGGAGATCGCTTCTTCAGGGGCTTCTCCCGGCAAAGGGGTCAGCACCCCGGACAGGGCGGCATGAACAGAGGACGTAATGGCCGCCGCCCGGCTGACCTGGGATGGTTCCTTCAGGGCTGCCTGTTCCAGGGTGCGGAGGTGCTTGCGCAATTTGGCCAGGGATCGCCTGTAGATCCTGGACGCTTCCGGATTCAGCCGTCGCGCTTCCTGCAGGGAAAAGAACTCCGGGCTGGACAAAAAATAGGCCAGACGCCGGAAGGCGGAGCTTTCGCGGAAAAAAGCAACGCCCTTGTCAGGGCTGTAGTCGGACTGCATGGAAGGCGCCTGGATAGGGTTGCGGGTCGTCGGTCCTTTTTCCCGGTATACACCGGAGGAGGGGAAAGGTCCATCCCCCGCAAGGATTGTCCGCGCCGCCTGTCCTGAAATTCCCGCAGGCGGATCCGGTCCGCCGGAGGCGGCAATCTCCGCAGGAATTCTTGCCAAGGCGACATCCCCGTGTCATGATTTCCCGGCCTGGCGGTTGCCGTCCCTCGGCCCGGAGCATTTTACGCGGGAAACGCCCCGCGGGGATTTGCCCATCCTTGCCGCGAGAGGGACGGGCCTTGCCGTCGTCACAGGACGATTGCAAAGCGGAATTGCTTTGGCGACACATGTTTTCCCGGAGAAAGACCCATGCCCCGCATTACAACCCTGCTTTTTGATCGGGACGGCACGCTCATCAAGGATAAGGGCTATCTTGCCGATCCCTCCGGCGTGGAACTTCTGCCCGAAGCGGGAGAAGCCCTGTCTCTTCTGTTTCGCAGAGGATTCCGCCTTTTTGTGGTCAGTAACCAGTCCGGCATCGGGCGGGGCCTTTTTTCCCTGGAAGACGCCCTGGCCTGCAACGCCGCCCTGGCCGAGCAACTGGCCGACTTCGGCGTCACTCTGACGGACATTGTTTTTTGTCCCCATGCCCCGGAGGAGCATTGCCCCTGCCGCAAGCCGGCCACGGGTCTGTGGGACGTCCTGCGGGAACGGCATGGCCTGCGTCCCGGAGCCGCCGTCATGGTGGGGGATAAGGCCGAAGACATGGCCTTTGCCGCGCGGGCCGGTCTGGCGGGACGAATGTTGACCCTCACAGGCTCCGGGCTGGACACCTTTTCCAGACTCGGCTTGGGCGAAGGCCCGGCCGAAACCCTGACCCTGCGCCGCTTGATCCCGAAATCGGAACAGGAACCGGATCTGCTTCTCCCTCATCTTTCCTGGCTGCCCGAGGCGATCCAGCTCGTGGAGGCCGCTCCGGCCGCCGGTCCATCCCGGAGCGCTCCGGGATGAGGCGTATTGCCGTCTGGAATACCGCCTTTCTGGGTGACGCTGTTTTGACCCTTCCCCTGCTGCAAAGTTTACGCCTGCGCTACCCCGAGGCAATCCTTGACTATTATGTGCGCGGCGGTCTGGAGACCCTGTTTGCGGCTCACCCGGCCATCACGGCCGTGTACAGCTATGACAAGCGGAAACGGGACAGGGGGGCGGCAAACCTTTTGCGCTGGGGATCTTTCCTTGCCCGGCGTCACTACTCCCTGTGGCTTTCTCCCCACACCAGCGCGCGCAGCGCCTTCGCGGCCTTTGCCTCCAGAGCGTCCGTGCGCGTCGGGTATGACAGTCCGGTCTTCAACCGGATTGCCTATACCCATACCGTGCCCCGCCGCTTCGGTGAAATAGGGGAGATCGAACGGATCCTCCAGCTTTTGCTTCCTCTGGGACCAGGGCCGGAATGCCTCTGGCCGGAACTGGTTCTTTCCCCCGAGGCCCATGCCGGGGCGGAGGCCCTGTTTCGCGTCCTTGACAGGAACCGTCCTCTCCTGGGAATGCATCCCGGTTCCGTCTGGGCCAGCAAACGCTGGCCTCCCGGAAAATTTGCCTCTCTTGCGGCCATGGCTCTGGAACAGGGCGTTCAGGTGCTGATTTTTGCCGGCACAGGGGAAGAGTCCCTGGCCAGGGCCATCGTTGAAGGCGTCCGGACAATCCGGGGGCGGAGGGCGGAACCGGATCTGCACGATTTCTCCCTCTCCGTTTCCCTGCCGGAGCTGGCCGCCTGTATCGGCAGGCTGGACTGTTATCTGGCGAACGATTCCGGTCCCATGCATATGGCCTGGGCTTTGCGCACGCCGGTGGTCGCCCTTTTCGGCCCCACCGTGCGGGGCTTCGGCTTTGTGCCGAGGGGGGAGAGGGATCGCGTCGTGGAGGCGGAGGTTCCCTGTCGCCCCTGCGGGCGGCATGGGCATCTGCGCTGCCCTCTGGGGCACCACCTGTGCATGACCCTGATCCGTCCGGAAGCGGTCTGGGAAGCCGTCCGGGAAGCGCTCGCCCTGTGACCTGAGTTCAGGGAAGCAGCGTCACCACTGTGGGCAGGATGGGGGCGCCCGCGCGGCGGGAACCGTCGCCGGCCAGGAGAGCGGCCACCTCGCCGGTCACGGGAACGCTCATGGAGGTCATGGCCAGGATTTCCTGTGAGCCGGTCAGGATAAGGCGGATATTGAAGCGCACATGTTGCGGGGTAATGGTGTAGGTTCCGGCAACGACGGCGCTGCTGTCCACCTCTTCGCTGCTGACCAGGTTGCTCCGGCGCGTGAGAAGAAGTTCTCCCGTGCCCGGCGCAAACAGAAGGTCGGCGCCTTTGCGGATTTCCCTTACGGAATAGCCGGCCTGGGCAAACCAGGAGGCAAGTTCTTCCTGGACCTGGCGGGCCAGGGGATTGGAGTTTTCCAGATCGTTGACGTCCACGGGGGTCGTCATGAACA
>JAISNZ010000144.1 GCA_031275955.1 Desulfovibrio sp.
GTCTGTGGGAAAAACTGGAGGGACATATGGCAGAGCGCTTGCCCATAGCCATTATCGAACATTTTGAGGACATGCCGGATCCAAGGCAGCAAGCAAAGGTACTCTATCCACTTTCTGAATTTTTGAGTTCATTTGCAAACCAAATATGGTTCATAGTGACCGTTTCAGCCCGGAGGGGCGATGAAAAAAAGGCCGAAGGAATACAGGGAGGCCGGAACGCCCAGGGCGCCGCACAGGGCAAGGGGCGTATCGTCAAGATGGCGGGCGATCCAGAGGACCGCCAGGGCAAGGAGGAGAAGGCAGGCGGCCCAGATCCAGAGGGGCAGGGCAAAAAGGCCAAGGATGCCGGGCTCGCCGAGGGAGACGCGCCACAGACCCGCCAGGGCGTAGCAGAAGCCGGCGGCCATTTGCGGCTGTTCCATCTCTTCCCGGAACTTGCGCAGCAGGGGCAGGAGCAGAGCGGCGAGGAGCAGGGCGGCGCAGAGCAGGAACCAGGCCGGGTCCTGGGGCAGGGGGGCGGCAAAGCGGCTGAGGTGGAAAAAGGCGGCATCCGCCCTCTGGGCGGCGAACCAGAGCAGGGGCGTCGCCAGACCGGCGCCCCAGAGGGTGACATGCCGGACAAGGCCGCCGAGGAGAAGATAGGCCAGGGTGAAGCCGAGAGGGGAAAAGAAGCGCAGGGAGTCCGGCAGAGAGGCGTAGGGGCAGACGTCGATCCCCAGGGCGGCGCCGAGGGTCAGGCAGTTCAGGGCCAGAAAGAGCGGCAGGGCGCAAGGGCGAAAGCGCCTGTGGGCGCGAAAGGCCAGCAGAAAGAAAAGACCGGCGGCCCCCAGAAAGAGGAGGCCCGGAATCAGCTCCGGGAAAAGCGCCGGGACGGCCTGGGAAGCGGAATGGAGATTTTCCTGCATGGGGAGATCCTCGCTGGGGAAACCCGCGGCGCGGGGATGGGTATTTGCCGGGATTAGTTTCTCTCTTTGCGGGAGAAAAAGCAACAGGGCGGACTCCGTGAAGCCGTCCGGCGGCGGGGCGTTTTCCGCAAGGCGCAAGGATAGAGGGGGCGCAGGGTATGGCCGTCGGCGGCAAGCCGCCGGAGCCGCCATCCGCGGGCGCCGTTTCGCCCGGACGGAAAGGAAAATCGCTCCCGGGAAGCCCTCCCGGGGGAATATACCCCGGAGACAATGGCCCGCCGCGCCGTTTGACAAGCGGATCTGAGCGCTATACTATGCCCTGTCGCTCGCTGTCCGCCTTATTGGTCAGCCTCAGCGCCTTTGCCGCGCGCCGCCACCCGGATCGTTCCCCTGACGGAAGTTTCCGTCTTGCCGGCAGACACGATGCGCCTTTGTCCGGGGCCGGCCGCGCCACGAACGGTCATTCCGGCTTGGGGGGAGCCCGCCCATGAGAAAGTTGCCTATTTACGTTCTGCTGGACACCTCCGGCTCCATGCGCGGCGAACCCATCGAAGCTGTGCAGTCCGGCCTGCAATCCCTGCTGTCCGGCCTGCGTCGGGATCCCTATGCCATGGAGACGGTCTACCTGTGCCTGATCACCTTTGACCGGGAAGCGCGGATTTTGGCCCCCCTGACCGAACTCAGCCTGTTCCGGCTTCCGGAAATTCCTCCGCTGGAGTCGTCTCCCACCAACCTCGGGGAAGCCCTGGAACTGATGTGCGCCTGCTACGACCGGGAAGTCCAGAAGGCCAGTGAAACGCAAAAGGGCGACTGGCAGCCGTTGGCGGTGGTGCTGACGGACGGCTCGCCCTCCGACACCATGCTTTTCGAGCAAATGTGCGCGAAAATCCGGCAGTACAGCTTCGCCCATATCATCGGCTGCGCCGCCGGGCCCAAGGCCAGAACCGAGCCGCTGCGCAAGTTCGCCACAGATGTGGTTTCGCTGGAAATGATGGACAGCAACGCCTTCGCCAAATTCTGGCAATGGGTTTCCCAGACCGTGAGCCGCCAGAGCCAGACCTCCGATCTGACGCAGGAAGATCTTCCGCCGCCTCCTCCTGAAATCAAGCTGGCCATATAACAGGGAAACCGTCATGCTTCAGGAGGCCGGCGATCCATGAGCGACCAGGAAAGGAACGAGACCCCGTCGGCCGGGACCGTTGCTGCCCGGGGCGAAGGCGCCGCGGCAGGCGGGCCGGAAATGGCCGCCGCGGAGCCCGCGGATCCCGCCGGCCCCACGATCTGTCTCTGGCTCCGTCTCCAGGGCGGTTGCTGGGACCAGCGGCTTCACAACACGCTGAAAAAAATCATCGCACAGGCTCCGCCGCTTCTGGGGGCCGTGGGCAAGGAATTTTCCTGTGAGCTTGATCTCAGCGTGGACAAATATTTTTCCCTGACGCTGTCGCATGCCTCCGGGTTCTTCGCGGAAAGCGGCCTGGAGCTGGACTTCCGGAACCCAAAAATCCATCTATCCGGAATTCCCAAGGCCGGTTTCGACGGTCCGCTGACCTTTCTTATCCGGGACGACGGATCCGATCGCATGCTCTCCCTGGAGAAGCCGCTGTATATAGCCGCCGATCCGCGCACTCTGTGGCGGGATCTGCCGGTGGAGGACGACGAGGGGTATCCCGTCCCCGACGAGGCAGTGGAGGCGCGTTTCCTGGACCTGACAGGCAAGGTCTTTCTGGCCGCCAGCTGCCGCGGCCGTTACCACGCCCACGCGGCCAGGCCGCGCGACGACAGCTTCGCCCTGGATATCGACCCGGACACAGGCTGGCACTTCATCGCCGTAGCCGATGGCGCGGGCAGCGCCAAATTCGCCCGGAAAGGCTCGGAACTGGCCTGCGCGACGGTTATCCGCAGCCTTCGCGCCGATCTGGCCGCCCAGGACGAAGATATCGCGGGGCAGGAAGATCGCCTGCGGGACTGGAAGCGGCAATGCGCCGCGGGCGGAGACAGCGACCCGGAGCGCGACAGGGACTTTAACTCCGGGCTGAAATTTGACGCCATCGTCCACCGGGCCGTATACGCCGCCTATCAAGCCATCTCCGGGGAAGCGCGGCGGAAGGGGGCGGCCGTGCGCGACTACCACACGACCCTGCTCTGCGCGGCCTTCCGGAAATTTTCCTTCGGCTATTTTTTCCTCTGTTACTGGGTCGGCGACGGGGCCATGGCCCTGTACAACGGGAACGGCGGCGTGCTGGTGCCGGGCATTCCGGACGGCGGCGAGTTCGCCGGGCAGACCCGCTTTTTGACCATGAAGGAAGAAATCGAGGCCGAGGCCATCCGCCGCAGGACGCGCTGCGCCTTTGCCGAGGATTTCGAGGCCCTGCTCCTGATGACCGACGGAGTCTCCGACCCTTTTTTCCCCGCGGAAAAGGACGTGGCCGGCGCGGAAAACTGGCATGCCTTCTGGCAGAAAACCCTGCGGCGCGGCTTTGAGGACAATCCCGGCTGCCCCCGGGTCTTTGACGCTTCCCTGCCGCCGGAGGAAAGGGCGCGCGCCCTGCGGAAATGGCTGGACTTCTGGTCGCGGGGCAACCACGACGACAGAACGCTTGTCCTTGTCCTGTAATTCGAATTTCAGATCACAACCGCATCCATGCGGTTGTGATCTGTATGAGGACATATTTGGTTTGGAAAGGGAATAATGTGTTCGCCGTGTTTCTTTCTGCAACCCCGAAAAGGCGCGCCCGATGCATCCTGTGGTAAGGCTCAAGGCCACCGACGGCAGCACGGTGGAATTCGTCAATCAAGATCCCCGCCAGGGTGGGGTGAAGGATGTCTTTTTCGACCCCAACCGCCAGTATGCCGTGGCTTTTTTCCGCAAACGCCTGGACCAGGCGGGACTGGATCGCATCGAACGACTGGTCGGCCAGTACCGGCAGGGCATTTTCGGGCAGTTCGGGGCCGAGTACTGGCATTCCCTGTTCCGCTGGCCCGAGCGCATCGTGCGCCATGAAGGCCGCGTGGGCGTCGTGGTGCCCTTTTACGAGCCGAAATTCTTTTTCGGACCGGATACCCCCCTGGACGGAGTGGAGAAAGACGGCAAGTGGTTCGCTTCAGCGAAAAACTTCAACCGGTTCGTGCCTGATCAGGAAAAAGGCAGCCTGCTGGGATACCTGCGCATCGGTCTCAGCCTCAGCCGGGCCGTCAGGCGGCTGCACGCGGCGGGACTGGCCCATTCCGATCTTTCCTATAAAAACTGCCTGGTGGACCCTTCCTCGGGCAGCGCCTGCATCATCGACATTGACGGCCTCGTCGTCCCCAACCTGTTCCCGCCCGATGTGCTGGGCACGCCGGATTTCATCGCGCCCGAAGTGGTGGCGACGCTCGGCCTGCCCATGGATCATCCCGACCGCCGCCATCCCCGGCGCGAAACGGACCAGCACGCGCTGGCGGTGCTCATCTATCAGTATCTCCTCCACCGCCACCCGTTACGCGGCGGAAAAATATACAGCCAGGACACCGACGAGCAGGACCGTCTGGAAATGGGAGAAAAGGCGCTGTTCATCGAACACCCGGCCGATGCCTCCAACCGCTGCCGCATCCAGGAGGGCGACAAGGATTTTCTGCCCTGGGTGGATACCGGCAAACTCCCGTACACCATAACCGGCCCGTACCTGAAAGAGCTTTTCGACCAGGCCTTTATCACCGGGCTGCATCAGCCGCAGCAGCGGCCCACGGCCGACGACTGGGAAGAGGCCCTGGTGAAAACCTGCGATCTTGTCCAGCCGTGCCTGAATCCCCGGTGCGTCAAGGGCTGGTACGTATTCGACAACTCCACCCGTCCGGTCTGCCCCTATTGCGGCACTCCTTTCCGCGGGCAGCTCCCGGTTCTGGATTTCTATTCCAGCCGCAACGGGCGGGATTTCCGCCCCGACGGGCACCGCCTGATGGTCTACCCCAATCAGTATCTCTATCCCTGGCACGTCAGCCGGACCATCTTTCCCAACGAGCGGCTGGCCGAAAAGGATAAAAAACCGGTGGGATACTTTGCCTTGCACAAAAACCGCTGGATTTTCGTCAACCAGACGCTGACCGGCCTCAAGGACCTGACCGGCGACAGGCTGATTCCTCTCAACGGATTCGTGGAACTGAAGGACGGCACGAAGCTGTCGCTCTCTCCAGAACAGGACGGCCGGCTGGTCCATGTTTCCCTGGTGAGCGCCTGAACGGGGGCGGGGGGGGCCGGTGGCCCCCCCCCCCCCCCGGGTTAACCGGTCAAAGGGCGTGGGGGGGGTGTGGGGGGTCGCCCCCCCCCCG
>JAISNZ010000014.1 GCA_031275955.1 Desulfovibrio sp.
CCGGGGCGGGGGTTCCGGCGGCGGGGGCGTCCCCGGGCGCGCTGGGGGGGGCGGTGTTTTGCCCGGCCGGGGAGGGCGGAGCGGGGGGTTCCGGGGCGGAAGTTCCGGCGGCGGGCGTCCTCGCGGCCTGGGGAGGGGCGGCGTTCCGGCCGGAGAGGGATTCCAGGGGCAGAAGCCGCGGCAGCAGGGCCAGGTTCAGCAGCAACAGTTCCAGGGCCAGGGCGGGCTCCTGGGCGGTCAGGACCCGGCGCTGGCCCTCCAGGGTCATCTGCCAGCAGGCGTGGATATGGGCCAGGGAAAAGGCTCCGGCTGTCTCCAACAGGGCCAGGGCCTCGGCCTCGGGCAGATCTGTCGCGCTCAGGCCGCTTTTGCCGGTCTGGCGCAAAATAAAGAGGTCACGCCACAGGGAGGAGAGTTCCCGCAAAAAAAAACCCAGATCCAAACCTTGATCCAGGAGGCCGCGGACAAGATCGGTCAGAGCCGGACAGTCACCGTCCCGGAAGGCATCCAGCATTCGGCTCAAGGTCTCCCGTCCGGCCAGCCCGAGCACCGTCCGGGCCGTTTCCTCGGTCAGCGGACTTTCGCCCAGGGCCAGGACCTGGGCCAGCAGGGACATGGCGTCGCGCACGCTGCCGCTTCCCCGCCGGGCGATAAGGCGCACGGCGTTCTCCTCAAAGGGCAGTCCTTCCCGTTGCAGCACACCCGCCAGGTGATCCCGGAGGTCTTTCTCCGGCAGTCGCTGGAAGACGAAATGCTGGCAGCGGCTGAGGACGGTGGCCGGAAATTTGTGCGGCTCCGTGGTGGCGAGGATGAAGACCACCCGCGGCGGGGGTTCCTCCAGGGTCTTCAGCAGGGCGTTGAAGGCGTCCTTGGAAAGCATGTGGGCTTCGTCAATGATGAAGATCTTGTGCCGCCCGTCCATGGGGGCGTAGCCCACCACCTCCCGCAGGCGGCGCACGTCGTCGATGCCCCGGTTGGAGGCCCCGTCGATCTCCACCACATCCACGGCGTTCCCCGCGGTGACGGCCCGGCAGAGGTCGCAGCCGTTGCAGGGCTCCGCCGCCGGACCCCGGCGGCAGTTGAGGGCTTTAGCGAAGACGCGGGCCAGGGTGGTCTTGCCCACTCCCCGCGTGCCGCTGAAGAGATAGGCCGGGGCCGCCCTGTCCTCCCTGGCGGTCCGGGAGAGAATGGTCTTGACGGTGTCCTGTCCCGTGACCTCGGCAAAAGTCTGGGGGCGGTATTTGGCGGTAAGGGCGAGGGTGCTCATGAACTGTCCTCCGGACGCGGGCGGACGCGGGTCCGGCGAAAACCACGCTACGGAATAGTGAACCCGAGGTCAAGGCGAAAGCGCCGCCCGCAGAAATCAGTATGTTCCAGGACATGCTCCGCCAGGGCGGAGGCCTGATCCGGGGAAAACCAGGTAATTTCCCTGTCCGGGCGGAACCAGGTCAACTGGCGCTTGGCATAGGCCCGGGTGTTGCGGAACCAGAGTTCCCGGCACTCCTCCAGGCTCAGAAGGCCGTTCAGGTGCGCGAGCAGTTCCCGGCAGCCGATGGCGGTCCAGCCGGGGGCGGAGGGATCGGGAAAACGAACAAAGGCCCGGCGGGCTTCCTCCAGAGCGCCCGCTTCCAGCATGGCCTCCAGGCGCCGCCGGATCCGGATTTCCAGGGCGGACAGGGGCAGGCCCACCCCCACCTTGACAGGCCGGTAGGGAGAAGGAAGAGGCGGCATTTTGTGCCACAGGGAAAAGGGTTTGCCTGTGGCCTGCAGAACCGCCAAGGCCCTGACGATGCGCTGGCGGTCGTGGGGATGGATTTTGGCCGCGTATTCCGGATCCTCCCGGCCAAGGAGGCGGTGCAGGGCCGGGCCGCCTTCGGCGGCGCAGGCCCTTCGCCATTGGTCGAGGACGTCCGCGGGGACTTCGGGAATGGGGGCGATGCCGGCAAAAAGGGTCTTGAGATACAGCCCCGTGCCGCCCACCAGGACGGGCAGGGCCCCGGCGTCCAGGCTTTCGCGGATGGCCGCATCCGCCAGCCGGGAATATGACCCGGCCCCCAGCTTTTCGCTCAGGGGCAGAAAGCCGTAAAGCCGGTGAGGAACAGCGGCCTGCTCCTCCGGGGAAGGTTGGGCGGTGATCAGGGGAAACTCCCGGTAAACCTGGCGGGAATCCGCATTGAGGATGCGGACCGGGCCGGGGAAGGCCAGGGCAAGAGCCAGGGCGGCGGCGGTCTTGCCCGCACCCGTGGGACCCAGGATGCAGGGCAGGGCAACAGGCGCGGCTATGCCGTCTGGCCGGCGCACGAACAAAATCTTTCCCGCAGCCGGCTGTAGACCTTGTCCGGAACCAGATCCCTGACGTCGCCGCCGCATCTGGCCGAGGCCTTGATGGTGGTGGAACTGACGTACATCCACTGATAGTCGGTCATGAGGAAGACGGTCTGGATATGCCGCCGCATTTTCCGGTTCATCAGGGCCAGCTGGAACTCGTAATCAAAGTCCGACGTGGCCCGCAGACCGCGCAGGAGCACCCTGACCCCGCGCTGGTCGGCATAATCCACCAGGAGGCCGCGAAAGGACTCCACCATCACCAGAGGATCGCCGGCAAAGACCTCCGCTGCCATGTCCACCCGCTCCTCCAGAGAAAAACAGGTCGTTTTCCCCGTATCGCCCGCCACAGCCACGATAATCCTTCCGAACACCTCGCAGCCCCTGCGGATCAGGCTGATATGCCCGTTGGTCAGAGGGTCGAAGGTTCCAGGATAGATGGCAATGCCGGGCAGAGGCCCATCCGCGGGGAAAGTCCCGCTTTCGTCTATGCCGTCTGACTGCCTGCTGTCCATAAGAGTACCCGCGTTTGTCCATACAAGCGATCCGCCAGAAGGGCCAGTCCGGGCTTGTCCGCCCGGAAGGGGGCGCGATTCTCCACTTCGGCGTTGACAAGGGCCCCCGGAGCCAGCCAGCCGTTTCGCGCCAGGGCGAAGAGGGTCCGGTCCAGAAGATCCTCCCGGTACGGAGGATCAAGGAAAACAAGGGAAAAGGGACACTCCGGGCGCCTGGCCAGAACCTTGCCCGCTTCCTCCCGCCAGAGAACGCTCCTGCCCGCTTCCAGGCCGAGAAGTTCCGCATTCCTGGCGATGACGGCCGCCGCGCGGGGGGCTGACTCCACAAAAACCGCCAGCCCCGCCCCCCGGCTGAGGGCTTCAAAGCCAAGGCTGCCGCTGCCGGCAAAGAGATCCAGAACCCGCGCCTGCGGCCAGATGACGCCCTTTGCCTCCAGCATGGAAAAGAGGGCCTCGCGCACCCTGCCCATGGCCGGGCGAAATCCCGGACCGCTGGTGGTTTTCAACGTCCGGCCCCGGTAAAGTCCGGCAATGATGCGCATGAGGCCCCTTTTCCCGCTGGATCTGCTCCAAAACAATTGAGGTCGGAAACTGTTCGCGCGCGGCGGGCGGAGCCCGCCTGCCCCTGTTTCGCGGCAAGGATCGGCAGGCGTATCCTCGCGGAGCGGTTCACACCTTTCCTTCGTGAACTGCTCTATCCCATGCGGGCGGCGGAGGCAAGGCCACGCCGGGCGCAGGCGGACAGTGCCCGGATCAAAGGAAAATGCTGGTTTATCGGGGCTTTGCCCCGAACGTGGGGGCATATCTGTACAGGTGGTGTCCGCCCGCGCTTTCGCGCAGAACGGACGGCCCCGGACCCCCTCGTGTCGGGATGCCTCCGCTGTCAGTATGCTCTGCTGCCGATCCCCCCTAAGGGGTTACCAATATTTTCAAATCGCCATACCCCTGCCTGTCCATTTCCTCGAAGGGAATAAAACGGAGGGCCGCGCTGTTGATGCAATAGCGCAAGCCGCCTTTGTCCCTGGGACCATCCTGGAAAACATGCCCAAGGTGGGAATCGCCCACGCGGCTTTTGACTTCAATCCGCTTCAGGCCGTAGCTGTTGTCGGCATGCTCGGCAACAACCTCCGGTTCAATGGGCTTGGTAAAGCTCGGCCAGCCGCAGTCGGAATCAAATTTGTCGGCGGAGGAAAACAGCGGTTCCCCGGTGACAACATCCACATAAATCCCCGGTTCCTTGTGATCCAGGAACTTGCCGGAAAAAGCCCGCTCTGTCCCCGCCGTCTGGGTAACATAATACTCTTCAGGCCTGAGCCTTTGTTGCAATTCCGCATCGGACGGCTTGGAATACCTGCCCGGGTCCACCAGACCTTTTTTTTCGGACCCGAGGTCCTTCAGGCTGTCAAAACTAATGTGGCAGTAGCCGCCAGGATTCTTTTTCAGATAATCCTGATGGTATTCTTCGGCTGAAAAATACTGTTCCAGGGGCAGCAGCTCCACAGCCAGCGGCCCGGCATAGTCTTTTCGCGCCTTGTCCATGACGGATTCAAGGATTGCCCTGTCCTCGCTGCGCACATAATACATGCCGGTGCGATACTGGATTCCCCGATCGTTGCCCTGGCGGTTGACGCTGACCGGGTCAATGATTTTGAAAAACTGTTCCGCAAGGATTTTCAGGCTGACCATTTGCGGATCATAGATGATATGCACGGCTTCGGCATGGCCGGTTTTCCCCGAACAAACCTGCTCATAGCTGGGATTTTCCGTTGTTCCGTTGGCGTAGCCGGCAGTTACATCAACGACTCCGGGGATTCTTGAAAAATATTCCTCAACGCCCCAGAAGCACCCTCCGGCAAAATATACATCCCGGAGATTGACCTGATTTCCTCGTTGTTCCATTTTTGACATGCCTTCGTTTTTTTCGCTTCCTTCAGGAGAAGCATGGGCCGCCGGCAAAAGAGCCGCCAGCAAAAAAAGGCTTGCCTGCAGGACCGCGCGTGATAATTTTTTCCTCATTCTCCTCTCCCGATCTTTGTGGATCTGCGTCTGGTGGACGCCAAACTCCGAACTCAAGGCAACGATACTCTTTTTACCAGAAAGAACCAACAGGGCCACCTTGGCCTTGAAGGCCGGGGCGTGATTTTTACGCTTGCCCATTCGTATTCTCCTTGCGTTCAAGCGTAGTTGCCACCTGTGTCCGAATTTTGGGGAGTACCTCTCGGATTTTACATCGCCTGGCGGGCATGGTATCGGATAAGCGCTTTTGCTCGGAAATGCCCGTAAAGCGCGGGAGACACAGGCTATGGAGAACATGAAAAAGGCTCTGCTGACAGGCGTTACCGGACAGGACGGCGCCTATCTCGCCCGTTTTCTCCTGGACAAGGGCTACGAGGTCCACGGCGTCAAGCGCCGTTCCTCCCTGTTCAACACCCAGCGGGTGGACGCCATTTACCAGGGCCTGCGCGTCAGGGACAAACGCTTTTTCCTGCACTACGGCGACCTGACGGACAGCGCCAACATCATCCGCCTGGTCCAGAAAATCCAGCCTGACGAGATCTACAACCTTGGCGCCCAGAGTCACGTCCAGGTGTCTTTTGAGGCCCCGGAGTACACCGCCGACGTCGACGCCCTCGGCACCCTGCGCGTGCTGGAAGCCGTGCGCCTCCTGGGCCTGGAAAAGAAAACCCGCGTCTATCAGGCTTCCACCTCCGAGCTCTACGGCCTGGTCCGGGAAGTCCCCCAAAGGGAATCCACACCCTTTTATCCCCGCTCTCCCTACGCCTGCGCCAAACTCTACGCCTACTGGATCACGGTCAATTATCGTGAAGCCTACGGTCTGTATGCCTGCAACGGCATCCTGTTCAACCACGAGTCCCCCCTGCGCGGCGAGACCTTCGTCACCAGAAAGATCACGCGCGCCCTGCCGCGCATCGCCCTCGGCCTGGAAGACTGCCTGTATCTGGGCAACCTCAACGCCCTGCGCGACTGGGGCCACGCCCGCGACTATGTGCGCATGATGTGGCTGATGCTCCAGCAGGAGAAACCGGAGGATTTCGTGATCGCCACGGGCGAGCAGCACTCCGTCCGGGAGTTCCTTGCCGAAACCGCCAGGCATCTCGGTCTGGCCCTCGCCTGGGAAGGGGAGGGCGTTGACGAGGTCGGCAGGGTGGCCTCCTTCGCCAGGAAGGAGCTGCTTGACCTGCTGCGGCGGCAAATGCGGGGCGAAACCTCCGCCACCCGGGACGCCTTCATTGAGGACCTTCTGAAAACCATTGTCTCCAATCCCCTCCTGAAACCGGGCAGCGTGATTGTGCGCGTTGACCCGCGCTACTTTCGTCCGACGGAGGTGGAGACGCTTCTCGGCGACGCCGCCAAAGCCAGGGCCAGACTCGGCTGGGAGCCGGAAGTCCGCTTCCCTGAACTGGTCAGGGAAATGGCGGAGGAGGATTTCGCCGCCGCGAGGCGCGACAGTCTGTGTCTCCAGGCCGGATTCAACGTGCACGAGGTGCGGGAATGAAAGTCAGCAAAGCGCCTCCCATGCGGGAGGAGAGCAGAATTTATGTGGCTGGCCACCGGGGCCTTGTGGGCGGCGCCCTTGTCCGGGCGCTGCGCGGGCAGGGTTTCGGCAATCTTGTCCTCCGCCCGCGCGCCGAACTGGATCTTTGCCAGCAGCGGGCGGTGCAGGACTTTTTTGCCGCGGAAAAACCGGAATACGTCTTTCTGGCCGCGGCCAGGGTCGGCGGCATCCGGGCCAATGAGGCCTACCCGGCGGAATTCCTCCGCGACAACCTGCTGATCCAGACCAATGTCATTGACGCGGCCTGCCGCAACGGATGCCAAAAACTCCTCTTCCTCGGTTCGTCCTGCATCTATCCCCGGGACTGTCCGCAGCCCATCAGGGAAGAATATCTCCTGACCGGCCCTCTGGAGCGGAGCAACGAAGGGTACGCCATCGCCAAGATAGCGGGTCTCAAAATGTGCCGGGCCTATCGCCGGCAGTACGGCTTTGACGCCATATCCGCCATGCCGACCAATCTCTACGGGCCGGGCGACAATTTTCATCCGCAGGACAGCCATGTCCTGCCGGCCCTTATCCGGCGGTTCCACGAGGCGAAGGAGAGCGGGGCGAAATCCGTGACCATCTGGGGCACGGGGAGGCCGAGGCGGGAGTTTTTGTATGCCGAAGACGCGGCGGACGCCCTGGTCTTGCTGATGCAGCGCTATTCCGAAGACGAGCCGGTCAATGTGGGCAGCGGCCAGGAGGTGACGATCCTGGAGCTGGCCGAGCTGGTGGCCCGGACTGTCGGCTATGAGGGCGAATTCCGGCTGGATCCTTCCCTGCCTGACGGCACGCCGCGGAAACTTCTGGATGGGAGCGTCCTGGCGCGTCTCGGCTGGAAAGCCGGAACAGCCCTGCCCCAGGGCCTTTTGGCGACCTACCGGGGGTTTTGCGGGACGGATTTTTGTCACTCCCCGTTTCCCAGGTAGGCGATCTGGACGTCGGGATTGCGCAGCAGGGCGGAGGCGCTGTCCGCCAGGGCGATGCGTCCCACTTCCAGCACATAGCCCCGGGAGGCGAGCTGTAAGGCCGCGCGGGCGTTTTGTTCCACCAGGATTACGGTGACCCCGGCGGCGTTGACCTCGCGCACGGACTGGAAGATGGCCCGGGCCAGGATGGGGGCCAGACCCAGGGAAGGCTCGTCCAGGAGGAGGACCTTGGGGGCGCCCATCAGGGCGCGCCCGATGGAGAGCATTTGCTGTTCGCCGCCGGAAAGGGTGCCGGCCAGTTGATTCAGGCGTTCTCGCAGGCGGGGGAAAAGCTCGAAGATCCAGTCCAGGGTCGCGGCGGCGCCCGCCCTGTCGCGGCGGGTGAAGGCGCCGAGTTCCAGGTTTTCGCGCACTGAGAGGAGGGCGAAGATCCGCCGGCCTTCCGGGGCCTGGGTAATGCCCCGGCGGACGATCTCATGGCTGGGCAGGGTGTGCAGGGGGCGGCCCTCGAAAAGGATGGCCCCGGCGCTGGGGCGGAGAAGGCCGCTGATGGTGGAAAGGGTGGTGGTCTTGCCGGCGCCGTTGGCCCCGAGAAGGGCGACAATCTCTCCCTGGTTGACGCTAAGGGAGATGCCGCGCAGGGCTTCCACGCTCCCGTGGGAGACCCGGAGGTCGCGCAGTTCCAGATAGGCTGATTCCGGCATGGGCTTACCCGTCCGAGCCCAGGTAGGCGTCGATCACCTGGGGATTGCCTTTGACCTGGGCCGGCGTGCCTTCGGCGATCACAGCGCCGTATTCCAGGACGATAACCTTGTCGCAGATCTTCATCACCAGATTCATGTCGTGCTCAATGAGCAGGACGGTGACGCCCCTGGCCTGGATGGCCGCGATCAGGCCCATGAGATCGGCTGTTTCCTGATCGTTCATGCCCCCGGCGGGTTCATCCAGAATCAGGAAGCGGGGGTCCGAGGCCAGGGCGCGGGCGATTTCCAGAAGGCGCTGGTTGCCGTAGGAAAGGCTTCCGGCCGGATCGGCATGGCGTTCGTCCAGGCCCGCGAAGGCCAGTTCGCGCATGGCGCGCTCCACGGCCGCCCGTTCCTCGCGCCGCTGGGAGGGGGGGCGGAACAGGGAGGAGAACAGTCCGGCCCGCATCCGGCAGTGGCAGCCGGAGAGGACGTTCTCCAGCACGCTCATCTCCTGGAAAAGGCGGATATTCTGGAAGGTGCGGGCAATGCCCAGGCGGACGATGCTGTGGGTGGGTAGCCCGGTGATGGGGCGGCGGTCGAAGATGATTTCGCCGGAATCCGGACGGGAGTTGCCGGTGATCAGGTTGAAGACCGTGGTCTTTCCGGCTCCGTTCGGCCCGATCAGGCCGACAATGGCCTTTTCCTCCACCTCAAGGGAGATGCCGGCCACGGCCACCAGACCGGAAAAGGTTTTGAACAGGTTGCGCAGCGCCAGGAGGCTCATGTCCCCTCCGCGCCGCCCCGGCGTCCGAGGGCGCGGGGAAAGACGCCCGTCAGCCCGCGCAGGTCATAGCGGCGGCGCCGGGCCGGGATCAGGCCCTGGGGGCGGAAAACCATCATGATCACCATGGCCGCCCCAAAGGCCAGCATGCGGGCCTGGGAAAAATCCCGGAAGATTTCCTGAAGCCCGATGAGCAGGAAAGACCCCAGAACCACCCCGGCGATGCTGCCCGAGCCTCCCAGAATGACGATGGCGAAGAGCATGACGGATTGGCTGAAGGTGAAGGATTCCGGGTCCACCAGGCGCATCTTGACGGCCAGGAGGGTTCCGGCCATGCCGGCCCAGAACGCGCCCAGGACAAAGGCCTGGATCTTGTACAGGCTGATGTTGATCCCGCAGCCGGCGGCGGCCACCTCGTCCTGCTTGATGTACTTGAGGGCCCGGCCAAAGCGGGAATTTTCCAGCAGGGAGCAGAGGATGACGGTCAGACCGGCGAAGGCCCAGATGAGATAGAACAGATCCGCCGGGGTGGTCAGGCGCAGGCCGAAGATCTCGGCCCGGCTGATGCCGGAGATGCCGTTGGCTCCGCCGGTGAGGTCGAAGACGTTGTTGAGCAGGACGATGCGCACGATTTCCACCACCCCGATGGTCACCACCAGGAGGTAGTCGCCGCGCAGGCGGATAATGGGCCCGGCCACCAGAAGGGCGAAGAAGGCGGCGAGCAGCCCGGCCACGGGCATGGTCTGCAGGATGGGCCAGCCGTGGGAGGTGTTCAGGATGGCGGAGGCATAGGCGCCGACGGCGAAAAAGGCCGTATGCCCCATGTGGAAAAGCCCGGCGTAGCCGAGGATGATGTTCAGGGACAGGGCCAGGATCAGGTAGATGCCGATGTCGTTCAGGGCCCCGATCTGGACGGCGCCGCCGCCGTCCACGCCAAAAAGGCGCAGCAGGGGAGGGGTCGCGGCCAGACAGGCAAAGAAGGCGAGCCAGCGGAGCGGTGGGGAGAGGAGGCTCATACCTTGTCCGCCACCCTTTCGCCCAAAAGGCCTGTGGGCCGGAAAATCAGAATCAGGATCAGGGTGAAAAAGGCGATGGCGTCCTTCCAGGCGATGGAGATATAGGCGGCCCCCAGGGCCTCGATGACCCCCAGGAGGATGCCGCCCGCCATGGCCCCGGGAATATTGCCGATGCCGCCGAGAATGGCGGCGGTGAAGGCCTTGAGGCCGTACCCCACTCCCATGTCGTAGCGGATCTGGCCGTAGAGCAGGCCCACCATAACCCCCGCGGCCGCGCCAAGGGCCGGCCCGATGAGGAAAATCAGGGAAATGATCCGGTTGACGTTAATGCCCATCAGCCGGGCCGCGCCCTGATCCAGGGAAACCGCGCGCACGGCCGCGCCGGTGCGGGTGTGGTGGATGAACCAGAACAGCAGGCACATGAGCAGAACAGAGGAGGCGAAAATCAGGATCCGGATCAGCGGGATCTCCACCCCGAGAACGGAGACGACCACGCTGGGCAGGATTCCGCCGGGATAGACCAGGGCCTTGGTGCCGTAAACCAGCATCATGGCGTTCTGAAAAAAGATGGAGGCCCCCAGGGCGGAAACCACCGCCGCGAGCCGGTTGGACTGGCGCAGCGGGCGGTAGGCCACCCGCTCCAGAAAATAGCCCGCAATGGCCACCAGACCCATGGCGAAAATAAGGAGCAGGAACACCACCCCAACTCCCCCCATGAAATCCGAAAGCCCAAGGGTCACCAGCAGGGTGAAGCCGAGATAGGCCCCCAGAGCGAAGAGCTCGCCGTGGGCGAAATTGATCAGCTTGAGCACGCCGTAAACCATGGTGTAGCCCAAGGCAATCAGGGCGTAGATTCCCCCCACGGCCAGACCGTTCGTCAACTGCTGCAAAAATTCCTGCATGGTCGTCCGCAGTAAATTACCATTGAAAATGTGATCTTTGCGCAATTGCGCTACGGAACAAGAACAAATTTTCCCCGGGCATCAACCTCATACAGGCGGTACAGATCTCCCACGCGATCTCCCTTCTCGTCAAAGGAAATCTTGCCGGACAGGCCGTCAAAATCCTTCAGATCCCGGTGCAGGTAGGCGGCAATGGCCTCAGGGTCCGTCCCCCTGGCCTCTATGGCCGCGGCCAGGACGTTGAAGGCGTCGCCCGCCAGCACCGGCCAGATGGAACTGGGCATGGACCGGTATTTGGCCTTGTAGGCGGCCAGAAAGGCCTTGGCCTGGGGGGTGTCGATATCCTCCGGCAGGGCGGGGGAGATGAAACGATACCCTTTGGCCGCTGGGCCGGCGATTTCCACCAGGCCGACATTGTTGGTGGCGTCGCCGCCGATCATGGGCGCGAACCATTTCATTTCCGCCATCTGGCGCAGGAGCAGGCCGGCCTCGGTATAGTAGCCGGTAAAGAGAATGGCCTCGGGGTTGATCCCCTTCAGCTTGGTGAGAATGGCGCTGTAGTCGCGCTCGTTGGGCTGCAGGGCGTCGTAGAAAATGATCTCGGCGATCCCGTCCTTGAGAATTCTGTCCCTGGACTCCTCGGCCAGACCCTTGGCGTAGACGGAGTTGTCGTGCAGGATGGCGATTTTTTTGTAGCCGAGTCTGGCGATGGTTTCGGCGGCCACTCGGCCCTGTTCGTCATCGCGCGGACAGGTGCGGAAAAAACGGGCAAAGCCCTTGGCCGTCAGCCGGATGGAGGTGGAGCCCGTGGCGATCTGGACAATGCCGGCCTCGGCGTAAATCTCCTGGGAGGCCTCGGTTATGGCGGAGCCATAGGTGCCGATGACCACGGGCACGCCCTTGGCCGTCAGGCGGTTGGCCGCGTTGCCCGCGTCCCGGGGAGTGCTGCCGTCGTCTTCCACCACGAGTTCGACCGCGGCGCCGTTGATGCCTCCGGCCTTGTTTTTTTCCTCCACCAGAAGCCTGACCAGTTTTTCCATATCTTCCCCTTCACTGGCATAGGCGCCGGTCAGGGGGGCCATGAGGCCTATTTTTACGTTGGCGGCCATGGCGGGGCTGAGCGTTGCCAGGAGAAAGAGCGCCGCCGGAAGCAGGTATCGTTTCATGCCGTACTCCTTGGTAAAAAGACTGTGGGGCATTGTGATCAAAATACGCGGAAATGGCAAGTTTCCGTTGCCCATACCTCAGGCGGGCCTGTCCAGGACGCGGCAGTTGACGGCCTCGGCGAGATGGGCGGTGGCGATGGCCTCCTCGCCGTCCAGATCGGCGATGGTGCGGGCGATGCGCAGGATGCGGGTATAGGCGCGGGCGGAAAGGCGCAGGGATTCCACAGCCGAACGCAGAAAGGCGTGGCCTTCCCGTCCCGGGCGGCAGCAGGCTTCCAGGGAGCGGCCGGAGAGGTCGGCGTTGGCGCGGAAGGGGGAGCCGCGGTAGCGGGCGTTCTGGACGGCCCGGGCGGCGCGGACGGCCGCGCGCATCTCGGCGGAGGACCGGCCGGTTCTGCCGGCGGCCAGGTCGGCGTAAGGCACGGAGGGGACTTCCACATGCAGGTCGATGCGGTCCAGAAGGGGGCCGGAAAGACGGGATCGGTAGCGTTTGATATCCGTGGGGGCGCAGGTGCAGGTTCTTTGGGGATCGGTAAGGTAGCCGCAGGGGCAGGGATTCATGGCGGCCACGAGCATGAAATCCGCCGGGTAGGTGACGGACTGGACGGCCCGGGTGACGGTGACAGACCCCTGCTCCATGGGCTGGCGCAGGATTTCCAGGGTATGCTTTTGAAATTCCAGGAGTTCGTCCAGAAAGAGCACTCCCCGGTGCGCCAGGGAGATCTCTCCGGGTTTGGGATACATCCCGCCGCCTGTCAGGCCGTATGCGGAGATGGTGTGGTGGGGGGCGCGGAAGGGGCGCTCCCGGATCAGGCTTTGTCCGGGCCGGAGCAGGCCGGCCACGCTGTAAATTTTCGTCACCTCCAGGGCCTCTTCGAAGGAGAGGGGCGGCAGGACCGAGGGAATGCGGCGGGAGAGCATGGTCTTGCCGCTGCCGGGAGGGCCGAGGAAGAGGAGGTTGTGCCCTCCGGCGGCGGCGATTTCCACGGCCCGCTTGGCCTGTTCCTGTCCTTTGACATCCAGGAAATCCAGGGCGAAGGAATCTTCGCCGGCCGCGTCCGCCGCGCCGGCCCCGGGAGAAAAGGGGGCCGGATCCCCGGCGCCGGCCAGGAAGGCGACGGCCTGGGTGAGGTGGGCCACGGCGAAAACGGGGACCCCCTCCACCACGGCGGCTTCGCGGGCGTTGTCCGCGGGGGTGAAAATGCCGCGCGCGCCGGAATCGCGGGCCAGGACGGCCAGGGGCAGGATGCCGGGGACGGGTTTCACCTCGCCGGTCAGGGAGAGTTCTCCGCCGAAGACGTATCCCTGGACGGCGTCTTCGGGGATCAGCCCCGCGGCCGCCAGCAGACCGACAGCCAGGGGCAGGTCAAAAGCGGCGCTGGTTTTCTTGATGCCCGCCGGGGCCAGATTGACGGTGATTCGGGCCGGGGGCAGGCGGAAACCGCTGTTGCGCAGGGCGGTGAAGACCCGATCCCGCGATTCGCGGACCACGGCTTCCGCCAGGCCGACCAGGGTAAAGACCGGGATGCCGCTCCGGGCGTAATCCACTTCAATGCTCACGGGAAGGGCGTCAACGCCGTGCAGGGAACCGCCGGCGATTTTGACGATCACGGTCCGGCCGCCTGCCGGCGGCTTCGGGCCAGGCCGAGTTCAATGAGCCGGGCCACGCCGTCGGCCAGGGAGATGCCCGCGGCCGCGAGGGCCTTGGGCAGAAGGCTGCCGCCGGTCATGCCGGGCAGGGTGTTGACCTCCAGAAGAACGGGCTCTTCTTCGTCCCGGACGATAAAATCGGCCCGGCTGCAGCCGGATATGCCCAAGGCGCGGTGCGCGGCCAGGGCGCGTTCCTGCACCTTCCGGCTGAGGGCCGCGGAAACGGGCGCCGGGCAGATCTCCTGGGACCCTCCGGGGCTGTACTTGCTCCGGTAGTCAAAGACGCCGTCGGCGCTGGCGGGTATGATCAGGATGGGCGGCAGGGCCATGGGAACCTCCTCGTCAGGTCCGGCGGGGAGGCGGGGAAGGAAGACGCCGCCTTGCGCCGGGGGGTCCTGGGAGCCCAGGAGGCCGAGGACGCCGCAGGTCATTTCCGGGCCCCTGACGGCGGGCTCCGCGATGAAGGCGTCGCCCACGGCAAAGAGGCGGTCCAGGGCCGCCTCCAGATCGCGCGGATCCCTGACCTGTTCCATCTTCAGGGTGGATCCCCCGATATTGTCCTTGATGAACACGGGATAGGGCAGATCCAGGGAGAAGCCAGGGGCGGGCCTGGCGGTGAGCAGACGCCAGTCGGCCGTGGGCAGGCCGGCCTCGCGGAAAAGGGTTTTTGCCGCGGCCTTGTTCAGGGCCAGCAGGGAGGCGGCCGGAGAGGCCCCCTGGTACGGGCAGCCCAGGGTTTCCAGCAGGGCCTGGATGAGGCCGTCTTCGCCTGGCGATCCGTGCAGGTTCAGGAAGGCGAAATCGCAGGCCCGGGCCTGGGCGGGGATCTCGCCCAGGGAGGTTACGGGGTCCAGGAATCTGACGGCATGTCCCAGAGTCAGTAGGGTTTCGCGCAGGATCTCGCCGCCGCGCAGGGAAACTTCACGTTCAGCGGACCAGCCGCCCGCTATGAGCAGTATATTCATGCACTTTTACCCCCAGGCGCTCGGAAAGCGCCGCCTCGATGCGTTTCCCCTGCTCATAGGCCGAGGTGATGCGCGCCCTGGCCGTTTCCGTCGTCCCGTAACGGGCCAGGAGGTCGTTGAAGCGCGCGTCCAGGCTGACGTAGGCGTCATGCAGGACGCGCTTGTCGGCATAGATGATCGCCATGGTCAGGAGGGTGTCGTCCGTCAGATCCTCTTCCCAGGGCCAGCGCACATGGAAGAGCACCCCCTGGGCGAGGAGGCCGTTCCCCGTTTCCCGCATGACCCAGGCGGCGCCCATCTGGGCGTGATTCCCGCCGTGAACGATGCAGTAGCCTTTGGCCAGATCGTGTAACAGGCCGGCGGCGTAAACGGCCCGGGGATCGACCCCGGATCGCCTGTCCTCCCGGACGATGCCGGCGGCGAGATCGGCGACGCTCCGGCTGTGCCGGCGGATATGCTCCGGCATCCGGTAGCGTTCCCACAGGGCGAGACAGTCCTCCTCCCTGGGGATCAGGGCCAGATCCGGATGGGCCCTGACGGCCCGCAGCAAGGGCAGCGCGGGCAGGGAAGCCATGCTCCCCATGCCTTCCGTGCGAATGGGGCCGAAGGATCGCAAGCCGCTGGCGGCCGGCGGCGGGAGCGGGACGGCGGGCTCTTCGGGAATCCCGGCCTCCTCGCCGGGAAGATGCCGGCGGGGATCGAAGATTTCCATGCCCGCGCAGGCGGCCAGCTTCAGGTTGGGCAGGGAGTCCAAGACCACATGCCCGGAACCCTGGCCATCCTGCGCGTCCGCCTGGGGCCTCCGGGGCGCTTCCGCCTCGCGGGGAGCGTTCTGCCGTGGTGCGGGCATCCTGGTTTCCTGTCCCTGAAAAGTGTCGGCAAAAAGAGGGAATACCTGGTAAATATGTCAGATCCGCTTGAGGCGCAAGCGGAAAGAAGCAACCATCAGGAATCCGCTCTCTTCAGGGAGGGGAGGATGTCAAGCGATCACGCTCGCCAGACAAACGCGACCCTGCATCAGTTTGATCATATGGGCTGAGGTGGTCCCTCAGGAAGATCCCTCCCCGTTTCCTCCTGGAACAAAAAATGCAAAAGGGGAGTGGGCGGAAGATATTGCCCGATGATTCTCCCCTAACCTGTCCCGTTGAACCGGATGAGGGAAAAATCCTTGTCAAGGAGCAGCCATGGTTATCAGCAGCATTTCTGAATCCACCGTCTCATCTCTGGTCGAATCCCTTTATGGGAAAAAATCCAAAAGCGCCTCTTCGGAAGAAAACAGCAGCGGCGTTTTTTCCTGGGGCGAAGATACCGTTTCCATCTCTTCGGAAGCGATAGCAAAACTGGCGGTCCTGGCAGAGACCGTCTCCGGGGAAGACGCCCAGGCGCAAACCGGTTCGGCTTCCGGCAGCGGCGGAGGAAGCGGCTCCTCCGGCGAGTCCGACTCGAAGGTGGAAAGCCTGAAGGCCAAACTGAGCGCGCTGCAGGCTTCCCTGGGACAGGCGACCGGCCTGGAATCCGCCGCCGTAAGCGCCCAGATTGCGCAGGTAATGGCCGAGATAGCCGCCTTGGAATCCGGAACCGCGTAAGGGAAACGCCGCCGTATTCCTTTTGAGGGGGCTTTGCCCCCCTCAAAATCCCCCGGCAGGGGTCCGGGGGCATATCTTTTCAGGGCCATTGTCTTTGCCGCCCGGTTCACATAGAAGGAGGGAAAGGGAGCCGCCGATCGCGGCCGGGAGGAAATACATGGAGCATCGGGAAATCAGGATGAAACACCACAGGGTCCAAGCCCGGATGCTCATTGAGTGCCTGCCCTACATCCGCCGCTTCCGCGGCGAATATGTCGTCATCAAGTACGGCGGCCATGCCATGGTGGAGGAAAGGCTCAGGAAGTCCTTTGTCCTGAGCGTGACCATGCTCCGCTATGTGGGGGTCCGGCCGGTCATTGTCCACGGCGGCGGGCCGCAGATAGGGGAGATGCTCGCGGCCCTGCGCATGGAGTCCGCCTTCCGGGAGGGGCAGCGGATTACGGATGACGCCACCATGGATGTGGTGGAGATGGTGCTGGTGGGCAAGGTGAACACGGAAATCGTCAACCGGCTGAATATGGCCGGCGTCCGGGCGGTGGGCCTTTCCGGCAAGGACGGCCGGCTGATCCGGGCGCGCAAGCTGAAGCTGCTGGCCTCTTCGCCGTCGCAGCCGGCGGAGTGGGTTGACCTTGGCCGCGTGGGCGAGGTGATGAGCGTGGATACCAGCCTGCTGGATCTGATGAGCAGCGGGGACATCATTCCGGTTATAGCCCCCACCGGCGTGGACGAGGAGGGGGGGACCTACAACATCAACGCGGACAATGTCGCCGGGGCCGTGGCCGCCGCCCTGAAGGCCAAGCGGCTACTCCTGCTCACCGATGTTCCGGGCATTCTCTCCCGGGACAAGGAGTTGATCCGCTCCCTGACCATCCAGGAAACCCAGGAACTCTTCGCCGCCGGCGTGCTTTCCGGCGGCATGATCCCCAAGGTCCGCTGCTGCCTGGAAGCCCTCCGGGCCGGCGTGGAAAAGGCCATGATCATTGACGGCCGGGTGGAAAACTGCATCCTTCTGGAGCTTTTCACCGACTCCGGCATCGGCACGGAAATCCTCGGCCCGATGCTGGGCTGAGCGGAGCAGAGCTTTATTCCTCTTGGAAAGCAGCCGGTTATTCCCCTTGGGGGGGGGGGGGGGGGGGGGG
>JAISNZ010000032.1 GCA_031275955.1 Desulfovibrio sp.
ACGAGTTGCTGATCCCCTCCTCCCGCACCCGCACCCAGGATTTTTTCTCCCGGCTGCAGGGGGGAGGCGCCGCGTGTTGAGCGCCGAATTCTTCTGGCACAGGCTGATCCCCGCCCTGAACGAGGGTCTTGTCTTCAGCCTGTCCCTGATCCTCCCCTCCGCCCTCCTGGGCTTCGCGGCCGGGGTGGTCGTGGGCACCGCGAGGGTCTACGCGCCCGCGCCCCTGCGCCGGGTCGCGGACGGCTATGTGGCCCTCCTGCGCGGCGTGCCCCTCCTCCTCCAACTCTATTTTCTCTATTACGCCCTGCCCCAGTGGCTGCAGATCCGCTTCTCCCCCTACCAGGCGGCCGTCCTCGGCTTTGTGCTCTGCAGCGCCGCCTACCACTCGGAATACATCCGCGGCGCCCTGCTCTCCATCCGCAGGGGGCAGATCCTGGCCGCCTACTCCCTGGGTTTCTCCACCCTGGACATGGTCACCGCCGTGGCCGCGCCCCAGGCCCTGCGCAGAGCCCTGCCGGGCTGCGGCAACGAAATCATCTACCTGATCAAGTATTCCTCCCTGGCCTATCTGCTCACCTTCATCGAGCTTACCGGCACCGCCAGGGAGTTCGCCGGCCGCACCCTCCACTACACGGAAATCTATTTCACCGCCGGAATGTACTACCTGGCCCTGGTCTCCCTGGCCACCTGGCTGCTCCGCTGGTGCGAGCGCCGCACCCATGTCCCCGGATTCGGAGAAAAAACGTAGGGATTCGCTTTCAATAGAAAGCCAATTGGTAGGGCAGAGGCGAAGCCGCTGCCCGCAAGTTTTTGAAAAATCAGGCTTTGCCTGTTTTTCAAAAACTTTGGCGTCTTGCCTTCAAACGAGTTTTAAGGCGACTTGGTCTGAGATCCGCGCCAAGGTGTTCGCTGATTGATCAGCAAGCCCGGCTGAGGCCTTCAATACAGCGGCGCAGGGCGGAAACACCGGAGGAATGGATCATCCGCAGGGGAATGTTGCGGGTCCGGGCGTGCCGGACCGCCTCCTTCCGGGCGGCGTGGGACAGCTTGTCCGTAAAGAGAATCAGCAGGTCGCTCTCGCCCAGCTGGTTCCTGATGCTCCTCTCCTGGCCGGTAAAAACCTTCAGATCCACGCCAAGGGATCGGGCCGCTTCAATATACTCCATGTTCAGACGGTCCATGCCGCCAACCAGCACTGCACACATGGGAACTCCGGGGCGCGGGGAGATGCCGGACGCGGCCAATCCGCGCGAGGCGCCGCACGGCTTCCCTTATAGATGAAAATGATTTTCAAAGTCAATAAAACCCGCAAAAAAAAACCGGCCGTTCGGAGAAAATCCGGCCCCGGGCGGCAAGGGGCAAAAACCAGGAAGGCGGCCCGGGCCTTCAGGGCGGGGCGCGGGCGGCCTGAAGGCCGGGGTCTCAAGGCATAAAGGTCATTTTGATAAAAAGAGCGGCGGAAAAGATATACAACCTCCCCCTGTTATGCTAGATTCTACGCGGTTTTCTTTTTTCCCGGGAAACCGTCAGCCGGGCGGCCCGCAGGACAGGGCGAAAGCGGATCAAAATCCCGCGCCGGAAGACAAGCCCCGGGGACGCGGGGACAAGATCTCCCGCGAACGGAACGTGAAAACAAAAACCCTCCTGTTATGGAAAAAGAGGAAAGGCCATGACGACAAAAAGAAAAATCATCCTTGGATTCGGCATCATGATCCTCCTGATCGGGATCGTCGCCGGCGTCGGCTATTTCAGCCTGGACAAAGCGTCTTCCGCCTTTCTGAACTATCGCCGGCTGGCCCGGGTTGATGTCGCCAGCTCGAACGCGCTTGCCGAGACGCTTTCCTATACCTGCTCCCTGCGTCTGTTCCGCCTGACGAAGGACACCAAGAACGTGGACGAGGCTTACGCCAATCTGGACGCGGCGGACAAGCTTATGGACGAGATCGAGACCCTGCTGCGCATTCAGGAAAACCTCGACCTTCTGAAGAAGGTGCGCAAAGAGGTGGCCGAGGTCCGGAAGCTGACGGGCGTTCTGCGGGACAACCAGCTCAAGTTTCTGGACCTGTATCAGACCACCGTGCGTCCGAACATGCGGGAGGTGGGGAAAAATCTGGTCATTCTGATCGGCATTTCGGGCGCCGCGGGCAACTCCAGGGCGGTCCAGCTGGAAGCCGAGGCCCTGGAACTGCTGGCCGCCAACCGCTCCGCCACCGCCCGCTTCTCCGAGAACCCGGATGAGGAGTACTCCACGGCCATCCGCGACAATTTCCTGACCATGAACGCGAAACTGGCGGAGGTGGACGCGGAGGTGGTCTCCTCCCAGGGACGCGCCGCCATGAAGGCCCTGCGCGCGGCCTTTGACCCGGCGGAAAAGGCCGGGCAATCCATGCGGGAATTCGCCGCCGCCCTGAACAAGGAGATCCTCACCGCTGTCGCCCTGAACATGGATCTGGAAAAATCCCTGCGCGCCCTGAGCGATTCGGTGTCCAAGGCCCGCAACGTGGTGGGGGCGGAGATCAACGCCGCCAACGCCAACGCCCAGCTGTTCATGATCGGCGCCTCCCTCGCCGGCATCCTCCTCGGCCTCCTGCTGGCCATCGTCATCATCCTGGGAATCATCAGGGTGCTCCGGGATCTGAGCGCCTTCGCCACCGCCACCGCCAAGGGCGATTTCAGCGCCCAGGTGCATACGCACGAAAAGGGCGAAATCGGGAACATGATCGAGTCCATGAAGCAGATCCCCGCCGCCCTGGGAGGCATCCTCGCCGACTACCAGGTTCTGGAAAAACGCATTGAAGCGGGCGTCCTGAACGCGCGGGGCGAGGCCGCCAAATACCAGGGCGGTTTCGCCACCCTGATCAACGGCACCAACGAAATTCTCGCCCGCCTGAACATGGTCATCGACAGCATTCCCTCCCCCGTGGCCATGCTGAACAAAGAGGCCAAGATTGAATACATGAACAGGGCGGCCATGGCTGTGGCCGGTTCCGATTTCCAGGGAAAAACCTGCAAGCAGGTGTTCA
>JAISNZ010000148.1 GCA_031275955.1 Desulfovibrio sp.
ACGGATCATTTCCCTCAATCCCACCCGCATCACCCCCAAAATGTTCGAATTCAGCCTTCTGGAACGCGCCGCCGCGAAAAAGATGCGCATCGTCCTGCCCGAAGGAGAGGAGGAACGCATCCTGCGCGCCACCGATATTCTGCTCCGCCGCAATGTGGCCGAAATTTTCCTGCTGGGCAATCCTTCCGTCATCACGGAAAAAATCACCCGCCTCGGGCTGAATTTTACGCCCTGCATCATCCAGCCCGATGCCTCCCCCCTGTTTGACGACTATGCCGCAACGTACCGCGACCTGCGCAAAAAAAAGGGCCTTTCCCTTGAACAGGCCCGCGATGTCCTCAACGACCCCACATATTTCGGCACCATGATGGTCCACAAGGGACACGCCGACGGCATGGTTTCCGGCTCCATCAACACCACAGCGCACACCATCCGGCCGGCCTTCGAATTTATCAAGACCAAACCCGGCGTCGCCATCGTTTCCTCCATCTTCCTCATGTGCCTAAAAGATCGCGTCCTGGCCTTCGGCGACTGCGCGGTCAATCCCAACCCCACCGCCGAAGAACTTGCCGCCATCGCCGTTTCCTCCGCGGAAACGGCCGCCCTTTTCGGCATTACCCCCCGGGTGGCCATGCTTTCTTACTCCAGCGGTGATTCCGGCAAGGGCGTAGATGTCGACAAGGTCATCGAGGCCACCCGCATCGCCCGGCGGATCGCCCCCTCTCTTCTTCTGGAGGGACCCCTCCAGTATGACGCCGCCATCGATCCCGATGTCGCCCATACCAAGGTGCCCGACAGTCAGGTGGCGGGCCGGGCCACCGTCTTCATTTTCCCGGATCTCAATACCGGCAACAATACCTATAAAGCCGTCCAGCGCGCCGCGGAGGGAGCCGTTGCCATCGGCCCCATCCTTCAGGGCCTGAACAAACCCGTCAACGATCTCTCCCGGGGCTGTACCCTGACGGATATCGTCAATACCGTCGCAATTACCGCCGTTCAGGCCCAGGGAGAGATCCACGCTTGAAAAATACGGGGGAAAAGAGAAGCGGTTCTCGTTATAGCTGGAAATCATCTACCGCAATCGTTCCAGAGCCAGCCTTTTGTTTGCCGCCTGAGTTCGCGCCGTGACTGAAGCAGCACGATGATCGGTTTGAAATGATCGACCACCTCCACCAGAATACCTTTCCGCGCGGCAAGGACCATATCAATTTTTTATAGGCCCACTGGCCTTCATCCAGAACGCCCTTATCCGTCCGGCAGACAATGCCTTTCATCATCTTTCCCATCTGTTCCACAGAACCTTTCCTGGATGCGACGGTGCGGGTCATGCTCCGCCCAGCCCCGTGGGAAGCGGAGCAGAGGAACTCAGCGGCGCCCGCCGGACATGGTCCGGGGCGGGCGCCGGCGCGGGAACAACGGCTACAGGCCTTTGCTGGCGATAAAATCAATCAAATCGGTGACGCGGCAGGAATATCCCCACTCATTGTCATACCAGGACACCACCTTGGCCAAGCGTTTGTCATGAATATAGGTGTTTTCCAGATCCACGACGGAGGAACGCGGATCACCCTTGAAATCGGAAGAAACCAGGGGCAGATCGCAGGTTCCGAGGATCCCCTTCATGGGACCGGCCTCGGCCGCTTTCAGATCCCTGTGCAGGGCGACGGTATCGACATCCTTCTTCAAAACGGCGGTGAAATCCACCACGGAAACCGTCGGCGTGGGGACCCGCAGGGAATACCCGGTAAATTTGCCTTTCAGGCTGGGAATGGCCTTGGCCACAGCCTGAGCGGCGCCGGTGGACGTGGGGATAATATTGAGAGCCGCCGCTCTGGAGCGGCGCAGATCCTTGTGGGACAAATCCAGAATGCGCTGATCATTGGTATAGGAGTGAATGGTGGTCATAAGGCCGTTTTCAATCCCGTAATTGTCTTCCAGCACCTTGGCCACCGGGGCCAGGCAGTTGGTGGTGCAGGAAGCGTTGGAGATGATGTGGTGTTTGTCCGGATCGTATTTCTCCTGGTTCACGCCAAGGACAATCATGATGTCCTCGTCCTTGGTGGGAGCGGTGATGATGACCTTGCGGGCGCCGCTGTCCAGATGGACCTTGGCCTCGGGACCTGTTCTGAAGATGCCGGTGGACTCCACCACGACATCAACGCCGAGGTTCTTCCAGGGCAGCTGCCTGGGGTCGCGCAGGGCCAGGCTTTGCACTGCCCATTCATCCACGCTGACGGTATCGCCCGTGACGACAGGGACAAAGGCCGCGCGGCCGTAATTGCTGTCATAAGTCAGGAGATGAAAGTTGGTCTTGGTGTCGAACAGGTCGTTGACAGCGACCACTTCCACGCTTTCCCGGTAATTTTGATGCAGAGCGCGGAAAACCTGTCTGCCGATGCGGCCAAAACCATTAATGGCGACACGAGTCTTTTTCATAAGAGATCCTGTGGTTAAATTTCGACTGCTTTCTGCACGGGAACGCCTGAAACCGGCCAAAAGCGCGAGACGCTGCGTTGTCTTTGCTTCGTCTCCTTTTTTGGCCCACAGGACAACAATCGTCAAGCCTCTTTTTTCTCCGGGAGGACCGTTCCGTCCGAATTATTCCCCGGGATCCCGCGGTCCCTTCACGTTCATGCCCAGCGCGTCGATACCGCCGTATACCCTGAACGCGCCCCCGGCAGAAGGTGGCGTGAACAGTTCCGCCGAGCACCCGTCTTCCCCGCTTCTCCCGGCCATCGCATACCCCTCTGGGGAAAGCACAAAATAGGGATAGTCGACAACCGGCAGACGCGTGCCGGGATGCGCGAAACAGACGATCTCCCCGTATCTCAGGGCAGAGCCGGCGCTGTCCGCTCCGGACAGCGAGTCCGCCCCGCCTTTCTCCAGGAGGGAATCCGCCGCCACTATGGCTTCCTCTTCGTCTCGCCATTTCAGTTCTTCAGGACCGGGAGTATACAGGCGGGCGGCGCAGCCGTCCTTGCCGCTTCTCCCGAACAAGACCGCGCCGTTCCGGGTTTCAAGGTAATAGGGGAGAAAGTTGATGGGATCATTGCCGCCCTCGGCGACAAAACAGATCTTTTCGGAATACTTTTCCGTTTCGTCCGGCTCGGCCGGCAATGGTTCCTCAAGGACAACCCCGGCCAGAACTGTTCTTTGCAGCGGCGAGGCGTCTTCGAAGGCTCGCGCCGGGGACGGAAGGATCTGCGGGTTGACCGCGAAAAAACGGGGGCGGCTGTGCCCGCTGTTGCTGTCGAAAAAGGCCCGGATGACCCGGATGCGGCCCTTCCCGTCCCCCCACACGGGTCTGGCGCCCGCGGCCAGGAAGGCGTTCAGGACATCCTGGTCCCGGACCTCTGCAAAGGGCGGGCGCCCCGCGTTGTTTTTCCGGTTGACGTCGGCCCCGGCTTCGGCCAGCGCCGTCACCACGAGGGGAGAGAGGACGCATCCGTGCAGGGGGGTGTCGCCCTCCTGGTCCGTGGCGTTGGGATCAAGCCCGGCGGCCAGCAGCAGACGGAGAGGTCCGGCATCCTCGTTTCGCGCCGCGAAATGCAACGTTGTTTCTCCGTCCCGGCTTGTGACCCTCAGATCCGCTCCGGCCTGCGCGAGCAGGGTGAAGATTTCCGAGTTTCGCTCTGCCGCGTGGTGAACGGCGGCTCCCCGGGGCTCGCCCGCGTTCGGGTCCGCCCCCCGTTGCAGCAAAAGGGCGACAATGTCCGCTCTCTCACGCCGTATGGCACGAAACAAGGGCATATTCCCATCGTTCACCCGCGCTCCGGCATCAAGCAGAACGCGCACGGAAGCGAGGTTTGGGTTGTGCGCGGCGCAGGCTGTGAGGGCGGAATCTCCCTCATAGATGATCAGTCCGGTTTTGCGTATCCGGCTGGACCCGGTCCAGACCGCGTTCGGGTCCGCCCCGGCGGCCAGCGCGGCGCTGATCTCCCCTGGCCCGGCGACAGCGCAAAATTTGACAAAATCGTTGCGCGGCAGGAATGCTTCACCCGCGTACCCCGCCCCCCGCAGGGCCAGCAGGGCCAGCACAGCGCAGGACATCGCCCGCCAAAAGCGTTTACGGACGCCATGCCTTTTCGGGCAGCGGCCTTGTGCGGTCTTGCGCATATCTCCCTTCACTTCAGGAACGTCTTTTACCAGGAAAAACGAGCCCCGCGCGTCTCCCCAGGGGACGGCCAGGGGACGGTTTACAAAAAAGGCGAGTCCGGCTATAAGCGGCCTGTCATTCCGGCTGTACCGCCGGCCCCAAAGAGGAGATCCCCCATGGCCCATAAAAAAATCGAACGGCACAAGGAACTGGATCGCAAACGCCGCCGCCGGCAGACGCGACTCAAACAGCGCATCCTGGAAGCCAAGGCGGCCGCCAGGCACTGACAGCCGCTCCCCATGCCAGATCGCGCCTCTACCCTTGAGGGGCAGGACGCATTGTCCCCCAAGGGTTCTTCTCTTTGGCCGCGGGACGGAATCCCTGTCTTTTCGCGAAGGGCGGGTTGACAAAGAAGACTTTCCTCCCTAGTTCAGGTGGGTACGGCGCCTCGCCCGCCGCGCAGGAGGCGTCAGGCTTCCGGGGAAGCGTCCCTGCCGTGTTCCGGGGCAGCGCTTTCTCCCGGAAAGATTCGGAGGATTTTATGCCTATTTATGAATATCGCTGTGCAAGCTGTCATCGCATTTTTGAGGAATGGAGCCGCCAGGTGGAGGAGGACTCCGTCCCCCGTTCCTGTCCGCTCTGCGGCTGCGAAGCCAGACGCCTGATTTCCCATACGAGCTTTGCCCTGAAGGGTCAAGGCTGGTACGCCACCGACTACGGATCCCTGAAAGGGAAAAAGGAAGGCGAGGCCGCCGCTTCGACTTCCCCCCTGCCGCCTCCCGCTCCCCCCACCCCCGCGGAGGCAGCCGCCCTGAGCGCGCCTCCCGCCCCGGTCTCTTCCGGCAACGCGAACGCGTCCGCATCCTGAAACCCGCTTCCATGATTGAACGATACACCCGCCCCGCCATGGGGGAAATCTGGACCCCACGCCACCGCCTGGAAACTTGGCTTGAGGTGGAACTGGCCGTCTGCGAGGCCTGGACACGCCTGGGGGCCATCGATCAGGAAGACATGCGGATCATCCGGGAACGGGCCGCAGTCGATCCTGAGCGGACCCTGATCATTGAGGAGGAGACGCGTCACGACGTCATCGCCTTTCTCACCGCCTTGGAGGAGCGGATCGGCCCCGCCGCCCGCTTCATCCATCTGGGCTGCACCTCTTCGGACATTGTGGATACGGCCAACGCCCTTCTCCTGACCAGGGCCGGGAAAATCATTCTCCAGGATTTTGACGATCTCCTCCTTGTTCTCAAACATCTGGCCCTGACGCACAAAGGCTTGCTGTGCATCGGCCGTACCCACGGCGTCCATGCCGAACCCACCAGCTTCGGCTTGAAGATGACCGGCTTTTACGCGGAAACGCAACGCCACCGGGAACGATTCTCTCAGGCCTTGGAAGGCATCCGGGTGGGCAAGATTTCCGGAGCCGTGGGGACTTACACGCTGCTCACCCCGGAGGTGGAACGCCTGGCCTGCGACAGCCTGGGGCTTGCCGTGGACCCTGTTTCCACCCAGATTGTTCAGCGCGATCGCCATGCCCATTACTTCACCGCCCTGGCCCTGGCTGCCGGCGGTGTGGAGCGGATCTGTCTTGAACTGCGCCACCTGCAACGCACTGAGGTCCTGGAGGCGGAAGAGGGCTTCTCGCAGGGACAAAAGGGTTCTTCCGCCATGCCCCACAAAAAGAATCCCGTCTCCGCGGAGAACATGACCGGCCTGGCCCGGCTGATCAGGACGAATTCCCTGGCCGCCATGGAAAACATGGCCTTGTGGCATGAGCGCGACATCAGCCATTCCTCGGTGGAACGGGTCATTATGCCCGATTCCACCATTCTCATGGATTACGTCCTGCACCGGCTGACAAACCTGCTGGCGAATCTGCGCGTCCTGCCGGAGAATATGGCCCGCAACCTTATGCTTTCCCACGGGCTGTTTTTTTCGCAAAAGGTGCTCCTGGCCCTGGTGGAAAAGGGGAACCTCTCCCGGCAGGCGGCCTATGAACAGGTACAGGATCTGGCCATGCGCAGTTGGCGGGAACGGATTTCCTTTCCGGATCTGGTGCGCGGCGATCCCCGCATCCGGGAACACCTCACGGCGGCGATGCTGGACGCCCTCTTTGATCCCGCCGCCTACCTCGCCCATGAACAGGCCATTTACGACCGGGTCTTCGCGGAAACACCGCCCAGGCCGGAGGAAAGGCCATGAACATCGCCGGACAAAGGGCGCGTTTGGCGCGAATCCTCTATGAAAAATCCTATCTGGAAGGCGATTTCACCCTGACTTCCGGCCGGAAAAGCGACTATTATTTTGATTGCCGGCAAAGCTCCCTACATCCGGAAGGGGCAACCCTCATCGCATCGCTCTTTCTCGCAATGATGCGGGGGATGTCGATTCAGGCCGTGGCCGGAATGACAATGGGAGCGGATCCCCTGGTTTCCGCGACTTCGGTGACTGCCTTCGGGCGAGGCATCTTTCTGCCGGCGCTGATTGTGCGCAAGGAGGCCAAAGGACACGGTACGGCCCGCGCCATTGAGGGACTTGTCAATGTCGCCGCCGGCGATGCGGTCCTGGTTCTGGAGGATGTTGTCAGTACCGGAGGTTCTGTGCTACAGGCTTGCCTGAAGGTGAAAGAAGCGGGCTTGCGCGTGCCCGCTGTTTTCTGCATTTTGAACAGAGAAGAAGGAGGGACGGAAACCCTGGCCGAAGCAGGGTATCCTGTACACAGCATATTTACCCGCAGCGAACTTGTCGCTCTGGCCAGGACTGGGTGATGCGCAAGGCCGGAGGACGATTTCTGCGCCCTCCCGCCGACATTTGCTTTTTCCGAACCGAAAAAATACACGCGATGTCCCACTTCCCTCCTGCCCCTAAAACACTCTTCCAGTCCCTTCTTCCGGGTCTGGCGATGTTCGGTTTTTTTCTCCTGTATTCCCCAACAGGATTCGCCCCCCAGACCGCCCGGGCCGGTGAACCCGCCAACGCATCCTGGCGGGCCGTCCTGACAGGACATGACGCCTCGCCTCCTCTTATGCTGGCGGTGGATAAGTCCTCGCAACGCCTGTATCTGGTGGCGGGGGACGTGCCTCTGCGCATTGCCGTCAGTTATGCCTGCACCACCGGACAGGTGCCGGGCGACAAATGGGCGCAGGGCGATCTAAAGACTCCGGAAGGGATCTATTTTATCGTCAATCGCCTGTCTTCCGGCCTTGATTACACCCTGTACGGCAACGAAGCCTATACGCTCAATTATCCCAACCCTGTGGACAAATTGCGGCGGAAAACAGGGTACGGCATCTGGCTTCACGGCCGGGGAGAGAGGATTTCCCCCCTGCAGACCCAGGGCTGCATAGCCCTGAACAATGAGGATCTCGCCGGTTTGGGTGAATTCCTTCAACCCGGAACCCCCGTGACCCTGACCGAAACATACCACCAGAGAGAGACCGCCCCCCCGCAGGATACCTCCACCGTCAATACCCTGAAGCAGCAGGTTGTGGACTGGGCCGGGGCCTGGAGTTCCCGTTCCCCGAAGCTCTTTGATTTTTATGACGAAGACGCCTACTCAATTGCTCAGGAGGAACCCTTTGCCCTTTTTCGGAAACAAAAGGAGCGGCTGTTCCGGACTCTGCCCTGGATCAAGACCACGGTGCGCGACACTCAGGTGCTGCCCGGTCCCGGTTACTGGGTGACCTGGTTTTTTCAGGACTACAGCGCCCCCAACCTGTCCACCCAGGGGGTCCGCCGTCTGTACTGGCAGCAAAATGAGGCGGGACAATTCAAAATTGTGGGCATGGAGTGGATTCCCGGCACGACCACAAGCCTGCTTATGGCCGAAAAGTCCTTTCCCGCCGGTAAGGGACAAATCGACGGGCGCTGGGAAGGCGGCGGGCAACCCATCAGCGAGGAACAGGCTGTGCCCCTGCCCGAAGCCCTGGCAGCGGCTGAACGCGGCAGGACGATCGCGGCGAACGCGGTTGCGGCTGCAGAGGTCGACAACACCCTGACTCCAGAAGAGCGCGTCATCATGCCCGGCCCGGACGCCGAGCCCACCGCCTCCGCAGCCCAAATTCCTCCGGAAGCCGGGGCCGCCCCCCGGCTTCCCGCGCAAACAACCGCAAACACGGAGGACGGCAATCCCCCTCCCCTGGATCATGTGGAGGATCCACGCCTGGGCAAAATGGCCGAACCTCCTCAAGCGGCCGCCTTACGTGCCGAGTTCACGGCCGCAAATCCAGGTTATCCGCAAGAACAGGCGGCCCCGGATCCCAGTGAACCGTCCCCGGCAGACTCTTCCCCCCCGGATCCAGGCCTGCCCCCCGCACTGCCTGCCCAACGTCTGGCCGCCTATACCCCTTCGGACTCAGCCGCTCCTCAGGCCGCCGCATCCCCTCCCGCCCTTTCCTCTCCGGCGCTGTCTGTCCGGAGGATGCCCCACGCGAAAAATCAGGCGGCCCCTTCTCCCCCTCCCGAAATACCCGGCGGATCCCAGAAGAAAAAAGAAGAGAAGGCCGCCGACCCTCCGGCAGACCCGGGGCAAAAAACCGCGGAGCCTTCTGCCGCTGCCCTGGAAGGACCCTCCGCCCAGGCTGTGGAGGCCCTTATCCGGGAAAGGGTTGAAAACTGGCGCAAGGCATGGCAACATGGGGATCTGGATCAGTACTGCCGATTTTATGCTCCCCTGGCTATACAGGACAAAAGGACCAGTGCCGAAGCCATCCGCCGGCATAAACAAACCCTGTGGAGCCGGGCGGCCCCGGCAAAAGTGGACCTGACGGACATTCGTATCGTTTGTGACGGCAACACGGCCACAGTGGTCATGCGCCAGCAATACGCCGACTCCCGGAGCAGAGGCGACAGCGGGATCAAAACCCTGGTCTGGAAACAAACCGGCCACGGCTGGCTCATCATTGAAGAAAGGTGGAACCCGGAGCCCTGATGAAGCAGATTATAAAAAGGCGGACTCATTACAGCGTCATGCTCATGCGCGACGACCGCGAAGTTCGCAGCTTCAGAATCAAGAGCGGAATCCTGCGCTTCCTGATAATTCTCTTCCTGCTCCTGCTCGCGACCGGCGGGACGGGCATCGGCATAGGCGTTTACTATTGGAAACAGATTGCCCTCCTTCTTCCCCGCTATGAGGAAAGCCAACGCGCCCTGGCCGATACCCGGATTGAGCTGATGGAACTGCGCAGCTTCAAGGCTGTGGCCATGGCACAAAATAACGGGACCCAACCCCTGGCCCAGAACGAAGAAGTGGAAACCGCGGAACCCGCCCGCTCCGTACCGGCCACCGCCGTTGCCAACGCCACGGCCCTTGCGCCGGCCGCCGACAACGCCACCCTGACGACAGCCCCCGCTGACGACAGTGCCGGGTTGACGGCCTTTCTTTCGCCCCTTGCCGCTTCCGCCCTGCCTCAAATTTCCGATGAGAACTGCCCCATCCGCATTAACGACTTCTCCGCGCAGGCCCTGAACAATCAGTCCCTGCGCATCCGCTACAACCTTTCCGTGCCTGACGGAGGCGCGGAAGGAAGGCCCGTCTCCGGCCTGACCCGCTATGTCGCCGTCCTTGCCGACGGATCCCGTCTGGATTTGCTTCCTAACAATCCCGGCAGTTCCCGCTTCTCCATCAATTATATGAAGCCCATTTCCACGAGCGTGCGGCTTCCCCAGGGGCATCTGGTCCCTGAAATCCGGGGCGTGAATGTCCTTGTTGAAACAATGGACGGCACACTTTACGGCCAGAACTACGCGTTTCCCTCCGGATCTCCCTGAAGGGAACGCTGATGTATCTTCTTGAGGGGGCGGCGCCCCAACACATCAGTATTTTCTGAGAGATCTCTTTCCCGCCAGGAAAAACATGACCGAGAGCAAGAACGCCACCCCGACGGATGAAGCATCCGCCTCAGCGGGTAAAGATTTTATCCGGATCAAGGTCAAAAACGATCTTGATACAGGGCGTCTCCGCGACGGTTCCCTGCAAACCCGTTTTCCCCCGGAACCCAACGGCTACCTCCACCTGGGGCACGCCAAGTCCATCTGCCTGAATTTCGGGCTGGCCGAGGAGTTCGGGGGGCGGTGCAACCTACGCTTTGATGACACCAATCCCCTCAAGGAAAACCAGGAATATGTAGACGCCATCCGGGCGGATGTGCGCTGGCTGGGCTTTGACTGGGAAGACAGAGAATATTACGCCTCCGACTATTTTGAACAGCTCTGTATTCTCGCGGAAAAACTCATTGTCCTGGGCAAGGCGTATGTGGACAGCCAAACAGCCGAAGAAATCCACAACAACCGGGGAACCCTGACCCGCCCCGGCCTCAACAGTCCCTTTCGCAACCGAGGCACGGAAGAAAATCTCGATCTTTTCCGACGCATGAAGGCCGGGGAATTTCCCGACGGAGCCCATGTCCTGCGCGCCAAAATCGACATGGCCTCGCCCAACGTCATCATGCGCGATCCCATCCTCTACCGCATCCGCCACGCCGAGCATCACCGGACCAGGAACCGGTGGTGCATCTATCCCATGTATGACTTTACCCATTGCATTTCCGATTCTCTGGAAAAAGTCACCCACTCCCTCTGTACTCTGGAATTCGTCAACAACCGGGAACTCTATGACTGGATTCTGGAAACTCTGGACCTTTTCCGTTCCGAACAGACAGAATTCGCCCGCCTGAGCATCACCCGCACCGTCCTTTCCAAGCGCAAGCTCATCCAACTGGTGACCGAGGGCCATGTCTCAGGATGGGACGATCCCCGGATGCCCACTCTTTCCGGCTTGCGCCGCCGGGGCGTCCCGGCGGAAGCCATCCGCGAATTCTGCGCCCGCATCGGCATAGCCCGCGCCGATAATATCGTGGACTACGGCTTTTTCGAATTCTGCATCCGGGAAATCCTCAACGCCACGGCAAAGCGGGCCATGGCCGTACTCGATCCCCTGAAGATCATTCTGGAAAACTATCCGGAAGATCGCATCGAATGGTTTGATCTGCCCTTTTTCCCGGATGAACCGGAAAAAGGCGCGCAGTCCCTGCCCTTCTCCCGTGAAATCTGGATTGAACGAAGCGATTTCCGCGAGGACGCCCCGGAGAAATTCTTTCGTCTGGCCCCGGGACGCGAGGTTCGTCTTCGCTATGCCTACTACATTACCTGCAAAGAAGTCCGCAAGGACTCAACCGGCCGGATTGACTCTCTTGTCTGCGTCTACGATCCTCAGAGCCGGGGCGGCGGTTCCCCTGACAGGCGCAAGGTCCGGGGCACCCTGCACTGGGTTTCCATCGCCCATGCCGTGCCCGCCGCCGTGCGCCTTTATGACTCCCTTTTCCTCCAGGACGATCCTGAAAATATCCCCGCAGGCAAAACCTTCCTGGACACCCTTAACCCCAACTCCCTCCGGACCGTCGCCGCCCGCATCGATCCCGGCATCGCCTCCCTTCCCCCTGGGGAGCGGGTCCAGTTTGAGCGCCTGGGCTATTTCTGCGTCGATCCGGAATCCACTCCCGCGCATCCAGTCTTCAACCGCATCGTCACCCTCAAAGATACCTGGGCCAAGCTGGAACAAAGGCGCTCCTGAACGCGGTTCCGCGGCAGGAAGACGCCTTTCCCCACTTCAGGAGGCAACATGGTTTCTCAGGAAGAAAATCTGGAGAAAATTTTCTCCCGCATAGCCGACCAAATCGCTGATTCCCTCAAACAGGCCGTTTTCGACGTCGTCAAACGGGAACTTTCCTCTTCCCTGACGGCGGCTTCCCTGGAAAGCGAATTCTACCGCAGCCTGAATGAGGAGATGCGACTCGGCCTGCGGGGGATCTACCAGGAAATCGCCTCGGCCTCCGCGGGCGAAGAACCGGACGCCGGCGCGCGAAATACGCAAAGACTATTTCACGACGCCACGCAGCAGATTGACGAAATCATGCAGACCACCCTCGAAGCCACGAACTCCATTTTGGAATCAGCGGAAAAACTCCTGCAACAACAGGAAGAAGCGGGAAACCTCATTGCCGCCCTTACCTCGGGTCCCCTCGGCGAAAGGAGGGAACTTGTCCGCCTGGATTCCCTGAACAACGCCCTGGAATCCGGCCTGACGGACATCATCACATCCCTCAGCTTCCAGGATCTAACCGGGCAACGCCTGAAAAAGGTGGTGGCCGCCATCACCTCCATCCGGGAAACGGTTTTTGATCTCTACATGTCGACGGGGCTGATGCTGAAAAATAGGGAAGAAGCGCCGGAGAGGGATATTACGGTCATTGCCGCGGAAAGCCGGCGCATGGTGCAGGAAATCAAAAATTCCGAACTCAAGGGACCATCCCGCGACACCAGCCAGAAAGATGTGGATGACCTTATGTCAAGCCTGGGACTGTAGCCGCATTGCTTTTCCCCAAAGCGGTTCTGCTTTGCCCGCCATGAAGCGGCATGCTCAAAGGAAGGACTGTTGAACTTAGGATCCGCCCCAGACCCCGTTGAGGGAAGGGTCCCCCCAGACCACCTCATTTCGGATCCCTTGCAATATGTAATGGGGGCGCAGGTCACGTCCCTGCCGGGGGGAATTCAGGTAATACGGCAGCGTTCCCCATAGGGATGCGCCGGGGCAGCCGGACGCAGACAGGGCAATCGAATGAATCAACGGAGTTCAGCGGCCAAGGCTGAGGCTAAAAATTCATCGTCCCACCCGGCACGTTTCCGTCTGACCCGCATGCTTTTCTTTCCTGCCATAGATTTCAG
>JAISNZ010000157.1 GCA_031275955.1 Desulfovibrio sp.
CATCCATACCGCGGCCAACGGGGGCCGCCAGAGTCTGATTGTGGAGAGTCCGCGCAACGCCTGCCCCTCCTGCAGGCAAAAGGCCGAGGATGTATACCGCCAGGCGGTTGCGGCGGGAAAGCCCGCCGAATACGGCGATCGCGCCGGGGACGTCTACGAGCGGAATTTTTAGGGCAGTTCACTCCTTTCCTTCGTGAACCCATCTCCTGTATCCGCCAGCGCCAAAAAAGGAAAGCCATGCTCACCAACCGCGATATTCGCGCCAAACTCCGCCGGAGGGAGCCGACCATCGGAACCTGGCTGCAAATTCCCAGCCCGGATGTGGCGGAGATTATCGGACGCCTGGGCTATGACTGGGCGGCCCTGGACATGGAGCACGGTTCCTTCACCCGCGCCCATCTGCCGGATATGTTCCGGGCGCTGGAGCGCTGGGGGACCCTTCCCTTTGTCCGCCTGCCCGAAGCCACCTTGCGCAATATCAAGGACGCATTGGATTCGGGCGCCCAGGGCCTGATCTTTCCCATGATCGAAAGTCGGGAGCAGCTTGAGCGGGCCATTGCCTGGTCGCTGTATCCGGGAGGCCGGGAATTCACCGGCGGAAGGCGCGGGGTGGGATTTTCCCGGGCCAACTGTTTTGGCCTGGATTTCGCGGACCATGTGAATATGGAGGATCGGCAGGGAAGCGGCAGCGAAATTGTCCTCGTGGCCCAGATTGAACACAGGAACGCCCTGCCCCGCCTGGACGCCATTTTCTCCCACCCGCGCCTGGACGCCTACATGGTCGGCCCCTATGACCTTTCCGCCTCCATGGGCTGCACGGCCAGATTTGACGACCCGGGCTTCCTCGCGGCCCTTGCCCTGATTGAAGAACGGGCCGCCGCCCACAAGATGCCCAAGGGATACCATGTGGTCGAGCCCGACGAGGAAGAGCTGCGGCGCAAGGCCGCCGCCGGCTATACCTTCCTGGCCTACGGCCTTGACAGTCTTTTTCTCCGGCGAAAGGGCGGACGGCCAGAGGTCTGAAACCAGGAGGGCAGCATGGGCCTTCAGGGCGGGGCGCTGGCGGCCTGAAGGCCGGGGTCTCAAACCATAAAGGTAGTTTTGATGAACATCACCGTCTTCGGGGGCTCGGGATTTCTGGGCTCCCATATCTGCGACAAACTTTCCGACGCCGGGCACCGGGTGACCATCTTCGACCTGCAGCCCTCCCCCTGGGCTCGTCCGGACCAGATCATGATCACGGGCGACATCCTGGATGAAAAGGCTGTGCAGCAGGCCATGGCCGGGGCGGAGGCGGTCTATAATTTTGCCGGGATTGCCGACATCAATGAGGCGGATTCCCGTCCTCTGGACACGGTGCGCTGCAACATCCTGGGAAATGTCGCGCTTCTGGATGCGGCCCGCAAGGCCGGGACGCGGCGTTTCATTTTCGCCAGCTCCCTGTATGTCTACAGCAAGGAAGGCGGATTTTACCGTTGCAGCAAGCAGGCCTCCGAACTGTATATTGAAAACTATCAGGCCCAGTACGGGCTGGAGTATACCATCCTGCGCTACGGCTCACTGTACGGGCCGCGGGCGGACAAGCGCAACGCCATCTACCGCTTTGTGCGCGAAGCCTTGGAAACGAAGCGGATTTCCTACTACGGGCTGCCCACGGCCCTGCGCGAATATATCCATGTGGAGGACGCCGCCCTGTGCAGCGTGGAAATTCTCGATCCGGCATACGCCAATGCCAATCTCATCCTCACCGGCAGCCAACCCATGCGAGTCCGGGATCTGCTCAAGATGATCGCCCAGATGGTGGGAGGCGACATTGCTTTTGACTTCCAGGGAGACGGCGCCCACGGCCACTATGAGATTACGCCCTATTCCTTCAACCCCCGGGTGGGTAAAAGGATGGTCCCGCGCCTGTCCACGGATCTGGGGCAGGGCATTCTGCTGGTGATCGAGGATATCCATCGCGAACTCAACCCCGGCCCGGATTCCGGCTGTCTCCCGGCAAAGGATCTCCCGTGACCATTATCGCCGTCATTCCCGCCCGCATGGGCTCGTCCCGTTATCCGGGAAAGCCCCTGGCCGACATCCACGGCTTGCCCATGGTCGGCCATGTGGCCCTGCGCACCGCCCTCTGCCCCCTCCTTGCCGCCGCATACATCGCCACCTGCGATCAGGAAATTATGGATTTCGCCCTCTCGCGGGGAATCCCGGCAGTCATGACCGCGGATACCCATACCCGCTGCACGGATCGCACCGCCGAGGCCCTGCTGGGCATTGAAAGGGATCTGGGACGCCGCGCGGATATCGTGGTCATGGTCCAGGGCGACGAGCCCATGGTCACGCCGGGAATGATCGAGGCCGCCATTGCGCCCCTGCTGGAAGATCCGGATCTCCAGGTGGTCAACCTCATGGCCGATCTCGCCGGCGCGGCGGAATTCGAGGACCCCAACGAGGTCAAGGTGGTCACCGACCTGCGGGGCAATGCCCTGTATTTTTCCCGCGAACCCATCCCTTCGCGCAAAAAGGGCGCGGCCGCCGTGCCCATGAAAAAACAGGTCTGCGTCATTCCCTTCCGGCGCGATTATCTCCTGCGCTATACCAGCCTGCCGGAAACCCCCCTGGAAATCATCGAGTCCGTGGACATGATGCGGGTTCTGGAAAACGGCGATACGGTGCGCATGGTCTCCATCCCTGAACGGACCCTGAGCGTGGACACTCCCGAAGATATCGCCCGCGTCGCGGAGCTGATGCGCAACGACCCCCTGCGCGGACTCTATGGCGGGTGACGCGCCTTCGGGGAAGCGCCAAAGTTGAAAGGCTCTAGCGACGGCCCCGCGGGCTTTCTTCGTCCTCCTCCAGGGGAGAAAGGCGGATGCAGCCGCGGTAGACGCGGTATCCCAGGTAGGATGCCAGGACGAACAGCAGGGCGGCAAGGCTGAGGCGGGCTCCGGGATCGACCCGGACGCCGCTGCCGATCAGACTGAAGATGACGGTCTGGGGCAGATAACCCACGGCCGATCCGGCGATAAAGGCGTGGGCCGGTATGGAGGTAAGGCCCGCCGCGATATTGGTCAGCGCGTTATTGCCCACAGGCAGGCAGCGGATGGCCATACTCATGAGAAAGGGGCCGCGGGAGAGGAAGGCGTCCAGCTTGCGGATTCGTTGGCCGAAACGGCGGCGCAGGGCGGCGTGGGCCAGCAGGCGGGAATAAAAAAAACCGCACATGCAGCCTCCCGCCAGGCCGAGACTGCACCAGGCGATCCCCGGAACCGCGCCGAAGGCGTATCCGCCCAGGGCGGCCAGGGCTTGGCGCGGAAAACCCAGGGGCGAGAGGGCCGCCGCAAGGGCCACAAAGAGCAGAATCCCCGCGCCGCCCTGCCCGCGCAGATGCAGATCGGCCCATTCCTCGTCGAGGATGTCGTCCAGGTTCAGGAAGCGCAGCAGGACAACGGCTGCCACGGAAAGGGCGAAAAAGAGGCCCGCGCGGGCAAAGCGCGCCGCGACGCTCCCGGAGTCTTGGGGCGCATCTTCTCCGGAAGGAGGGGGAAGGACAATGACCATGGGCCGCAGGGTATGAAAGTTGGATGCTGATGTAAAGGGCCGGCCGGAAGGCGGCCTGATGCGGGACGCCGCCGGACGGCGAACCTCTTTCGGGGGCTATTATGCCGCCGATGCCCTTCTTTTCCGGCAAGGCCGGGGTCTTGCGGCCGTCCTCTTCGACTTTGACGGCACCCTGGCCGTGCCCACCCTTGATTTCGCCCTGATGCGGGCGAAAACCCTGGAAGCCCTGGCCCCTTTCGCCAGGGAGCCTTTCCGCCCGGAGGCGATGATCGTGGAAGAACTGGACAGGGTCGCCTCCCTCCTGTCCCCGGAAGAGGCCGAAGCGGCGCGCCGGGCGGCCTTTGCCGCCATTGAGGCCGTGGAGATGGAGGCCGCCTCCCGCTCTTCCCTCTTCCCCTTTGTCCGGCCCATGCTGGCGGCTCTGCAAGGGAAGAAGATAGCCGTCGGCATCATCACCCGCAATTTCCCCTCCGCCGTGTTCACGGTCTTCCCGGATCTGCGCGCGCACGCCTCCTGTATCCTGACCCGCGAAGACGTGGCCCGGGTCAAACCCCATCCGGATCATCTGGAGCGGGCCTTTCTGCGCCTGGGCGTTTCCCCGGAGACGACCCTGATGGTGGGCGATCACCCCACCGACATCCAGGTGGGCAAAAAGACCGGCGCCCGCACCGCCGGCGTGGGAACCGGGGAAGGGTCCCGCGAGCGTCTGGCCCGGGAATCTCCGGATTTTCTGGCCGCTGACGCCGGCGAACTGATGCGCGGACTGGCGATCTGGGAGGACTGATTCTCTTTCCGGATCAAATATGTCCCCCCAAGGGAATGCTAGGGAAACACTGATTTATTCCCTTGGGGGGGGGGGGGGGGGGGGG
>JAISNZ010000164.1 GCA_031275955.1 Desulfovibrio sp.
CTGCCAGGGGGTGGTCATCATTATTTTCCGGGGAGACGGCATATCCCGCGATGTGGGCAGCATTGCCGCCCGGACAGCCGCGGAAATCGGTTCCGGGGGCGGACACAAGGTCATGGGCAGAGCGGAATTCCCCCTCGACGCCGTGGAGGGGACAGACGCGGAGCTGTTTATCTGGCAACGTCTGAACGCCTCCCTGAAGGCTGTCCGCAATCCCGCCGCGGCGGCAGAGGATGCTTGAAGGGCTCGATCCTTTTGTGTACTGTGCTCAGGGCAGCGGCGCTGCCGGCAGGGAGACGCTAAATATGCAGCGGGTATTGGAAAAAATGGCCAGACAGTTGAACGCCTATGACGAGGCGTCCCTGATGCAGCTTTGGCAACAGTATGCCATGCGGGTGAACAACTTTGAACCCACCAGGAGGTGGGAAGAAGCGGCCATTGCCCTGTGCCTGATTCAGGCCGTGCATTGGAAAAATCATTTGTTCAATTACCATCTGGCGTCCACCGCCACGCCGGATGCCCCGGAGGATTTGTCCTCTCTGGAGGTCTTTTTCCCGCGCAAGGACGAGGCGGCCGCGGAGGAACCGGGACGCCGTCCCGCCAAGGCCACGATTTTGCGCTTTCCTTCCAGAGAGCCGAAGTAAAGGAGTCTGAGATGTCGCATCTGGTGGTTGTGGGAGCCCAATGGGGGGACGAGGGCAAGGGGAAGGTGGTGGATCTTCTCGCGGCGGATATCGCCGCCGTGGTGCGTTTTCATGGCGGAAACAACGCCGGGCATACGGTGGCTGCGGGAGGGAAGACGTATATCCTGCAATTGATCCCTTCGGGCATTTTACATCCGGGCAAGATCTGTCTTATCGGCAACGGCGTGGTGGTGGACCCCGTGGCTTTGTGCCGGGAGATGGACGGCCTGACCGGGCAGGGGATCGATGTCAGTCCGGCCCGTTTGAAAGTTTCGCGCAAGGCGCACCTGATCATGCCCTACCACAAGGCCTTGGATCAGGCTCGGGAGGAGAGCCGGGCCGAGGGCAGGATCGGCACCACGGGTCGGGGCATCGGCCCATGTTATGAGGACAAGGCCGCCCGCATCGGGGTCCGGGCCTGCGACCTGGAAGATATGGATCTGTTGCGGCGCAAGGCCGCCCAGGCGCTGCGAGAAAAAAACGCCCTGCTCGCTGGTCTTTACGGGAAACCCCCTGTCAGCCTGGACGAGGTCATGACCGGGATGGCGGCTGTCGCCCCGAGGGTTCTGCCCCATCTTGCGGACGTCAGTTCGGAACTGGCCGCCTGCGAGGCGTCCGGGGGCGTCCTGATGTTTGAGGGCGCGCAGGGGGTCCACCTGGACGTGGATCACGGCACCTATCCCTTTGTGACTTCTTCCAATACCGTGGCCGGCAACATCGCGGCCGGAGCCGGCATCGCCCCCTCCCGACAGGGACGCATCGTGGGGATTGTCAAGGCTTACACCACCCGGGTGGGGTCCGGTCCCTTTCCCACGGAATTATGCGACGCCACAGGCGATTTTTTACGCAGGCGCGGAGTGGAATTCGGCACCATTACCGGCCGCAAACGCCGCTGCGGCTGGCAGGATATGGTCCTTGTGCGTGAATCAGTGCGACTGTGCGGGATCACGGAGATTGCCCTGACCAAGCTGGATGTCCTTTCCGGTCTTGAGGAACTGAAGATCTGCACTTCCTATGAGTACCGGGGGCAAAGCATCCTGGTCCCCCCCCAGGGGGAAAATGCCTTGGAACAGGTCTCTCCCGTGTATGAAACCATGCCCGGCTGGTTGGAAAATATTGAGGCGGCCGCCGCCTGGGAGGATCTGCCCGAGGCCGCCCGGGCCTATATTCTCCGCCTGGAGGCCCTGGCCGGCGTGCCGGTCTCCATTGTCTCCATCGGCCCGGATCGCCGCCAGACCCTTTTCCGCTGAACGGCCGTTCCGGCATGGCTTCCTCCAAAGCCCCCCGCGGACGCAAGGCCGACTCTGAGGCGGAGACTCCGGCGGCCGCTCCGGACGCCCTGCCTGATGCCGATGCCATCGCCGTTCTCCTGGCGCCCTTGGTTCGTTTCCGGGAGAGTCCCCGCCAGGCCCGGACCCGCGCCGCCCTGTCCCGTCTCGCCGCCGCCCCCCCCCAGGTCCTCCTTCTGGAAGGCGGCGACGCGGAAGATCGCCTCCAGGCCGCCCATTACTGGATGGCCCTCGTGAATTGCCGCGCCCCGCATTCTTCCGCCGCCCCTTCCGCCCGGGTTTCCCTTCCTTTTGAGCCTTGCCTGGCCTGCCAGGAATGCGTCCGAATGGTTGTCCACCTGCACCGGGACTGTTTTTTTCTGGATGGAACCGCGGACTCCATCAAGATTGATGATGTGCGCCAAATCCGCTCCCAACTGGGCGAACCTCCGCGGGACGCCCGCATGCGCATGGTTATTTTCCGCGAGGCCCAGGCCTTGGGCGAAGCCGCCGCCAATGCCCTGCTCAAATCCTTTGAGGAGCCTGTTCCCGCCACCTCCTTTGTGCTTCTCGCCCCTCAGCGCGAGCGCCTCCTGCCCACCTTGGTCTCCCGCAGTCTCGTTCTGACCCTGCCCTGGCCGGCCGCTTCAGCGACGGAAGAGGAGCGGCTCATCCCCTGGGAGGCCGCTTTATGCGCTTTCCTTGTCTCCGGGCAGGGACTTTTTGAGCGGACCGGAACCAAGGGGGGCACCGTGGACGCCCCCCTGGTATACGCCATTATCGATCTCTGCCGCCGCGCCCTGGCTGCCCGGATTCTCACCATTTGCTCCCCGCGCGAAGGACTGGAACATCTTCTGGCCCCCCTTTCAGCGCAACGCCTCCGGTTTCTTGACGAGGCCCTGGCGGAGGCGCAGGACAGCCTTGGCTTCGGGGTCAACCCTGTCCTTATTCTGGAATGGCTCGCCACCCGGATGTATTTTCTGGTTTCAGGAGGATCCGGGGATTGCCGGGCTGAATAAGCAAGGCGTGGCTTCCGTCCACTCACCGAAAAGCACCCTCTCTGGCTGTTGGCAAAAATGCTGGAATCAGTATCCTCGTGAAATCCGTAAAATCCCGGCACATCCACCTTAAAATTTATAAACATACGGAGGACGCCATGAAAGAGCGCATGGTGCGGAACCTTGATCTGTTTTGGGAAGGCAGGCCGTATTTTTCCGTGCCAAACGCCGCTTCAGCGCGGGATGCAGTCAAAATTTTCAGCAAGAATCTTGTGAGCATTACCTGGAACAGCATGTCTTCGCTGGAGCGCAATCCCACAAGCTTGCCGCAGACGGAAACAATTCTCGGCGGGCAATCCGTGAGCGGAATAGGCATAGATGACTTGCTTCAGGTAAAGCGTTTCGGCGAAGGCGCGAAAAAACTCATGGCCTTGGTGTCCGAGGACGTTTTTCGCCTGGATGAAAAGACCGCTTGTGCCCTGCATGAACTTGTCGGCAAGGAGGAAGCCCTGACCTGGGGCAAATTCCGGGACAGACTCGTGACGATCCGTGACATTGATCACTATACGCCGCCTGAAAGCGCTCTTCTCGGCAAGATCGCGGAAAGGGGTTTTTCTTTTCTGCACAATGAAATTGAACAGCCTGCGGAACGGGCGGTGGCCGTTTTCCTGTTCATGACCAGAAATCAGTTTTTCCATGACGCAAATAAAAGAACAGCCTCGCTCATGATGAACGGCGTATTGCTGCAAAACGGCTTATTCCCCGTCACCGTCATGAACAGGGATTCCGAGGAATTTCACACGAAGTTGCGGGATTTTTACAATACCGGCGATGCGACGGCCATGATGGGCTTTTTTGCCGGGACAACGGCGCGGCTGTACCCGGAAGAAAGTTCACGACAACATACTGTGGAAACGCGGCAAAGGATGCGCTGATGGCTCACAGTGGATACATTCGTGTCAGTTCCGTCGATCAATGCGCGGAACGCCAGCTTGACGGCACTGTCCTGGACAGGCTTTTTGAAGACAAAGCCGGCGGCAGGAATGCCCGCCGTCCCGCCCTGATTGAGTGCCGCAACTTTCTGCAAATTATGGGGTTTGTTTTTGTCGGGGCGTTTCTGGAGGGGGTGTTCCCCTTGCCTGCCCGCGCTGCCTATGCTACAAGGCAAAAAACGCTTCAGCGGCGGAAAGTGCGCCAGCCGGAGCCCCGTTATTCGCGCGTGGCAAAATCGTCAAGGCTTTTTTCCTGTCAGGAAACGGAACAGATGTACGCGCCTTTTCTGCGCGGCGATACCCCATGAAACGCGCATCAGATCCCCTCTGCCCCCCTGCCGGAGAAAAGGCGGCAAAACTTGCGTCCTGCGTTGCGGACACCTCTTCCCCCTGTCTCTGGTCGGCAAACAGCAAATTCTGCCGGGTTCTGCACAATGCCTCCGTTCCTCTGGACAACAAATGGCCTCTCCTGATTCTGGAGTTGCGTGGCATTGGAGAGAAGACGACGTTAAGCGAGATCCAGAAGGGCAGGATGCAGGAAATCCTTATCCGTATCCTGCAGGAAAAAAATTTTACCGACACACGCTACGGGCAAATCCAGAGGGAAATTTTCGCTGTTGCCCAGGCTCCGTATGAGCAGAAGTTGCAGGAAATTACTCGGGAAGTGGACTCCTTGACCCGGGAAATTAATAAAATCCTGGGCATACGACAGCAGGAAATGGTTTTCGTGGCCGATTCCGTGGATCAGGACCTGAACCGGGGAGCGGACCCGGGGAAAGTTCTTTCCCGCCTGCGGGGCGCCTTGCGGGAGATGGCCGAAAAAATGGAAAACGATGTTGAAACCCTGTCGACCCTTTCCCGTAAAGACAGCCTGACAGGTCTAGCCAATCGCCGTTTTTTCGACGAATTTCTGGATAAAACGGTAACCGCCTGGCAAAAGAACAAAACGCCGGCCGCCCTGATTTACTTTGATGTGGACTTTT
>JAISNZ010000179.1 GCA_031275955.1 Desulfovibrio sp.
CGTTCAATGTTTATTTGCCATTATTTGCTCCAGAGTCATGATGTTTTGCGCCATGACATCGAAAATATACTGTGTTTATTCCCCTGCGGCATATAGATCCTATTTTGTGGACATGGCAATTTCAAAGTAAAATCTGCCTCTTGCGCTTGGCGGGAAAATCCGTATAAAGGAATATCTTTTGGAAAGAAGGCGATTGCTTCCGCGCTGCGCCGCAAGTAAAAGGGGGGGGGACAACGATGAGTCTGCGCGCAAAAATCCAGGTTCCGATTATTCTGCTGATCATGCTCATCGTGGGCGTCAGCGGCTATCTGTCCTACCAGGAGTCGGCGGCGGCGCTGGAGGAAGCCCTTGTGGACAATCTGCGCGGCGAGGCCAACAGTCTCGCCCGGGCTCTTGGGATCATGGCGGACAGCGTTACCCATGATATTGAGCGCATAGCGCAGAGAAGGGAAACCGCCGGATTTTTCCGCGAGGATTTCCGCAACCCGGAAACAGGCAGGCAATTCAGCTCGGTGCTCAAGGATATCCTCCACGGCTATGTGAATTTTGACCGCATCGCCGTGCTTGACGAGAAGGGCGTTATCCGGGCTTCCACGGCGCTGGAGAGCATCGGGCAGGATTTCAGCGACAGGGAATACTTCAAGGCCGCCATAGGCGGGAAGACCTTCCTTTCCCGGCCGCTTTTGAGCAGGGTCTCCGGCAGGGGGGTCCTGATCGCGGCCTCGCCCGTCAAGGCGGACGGAAAGATCGCCGGCGTCGCCTATTGTTCCATTCCCCTGGACCGCTTTTTCGAGCATTCGGTGAAACCCGTGATCATAGGGAAAAGCGGCTACGCCTTTGTCGCGGATCGAAACGGCCAGATCATCATGCATCATAACGAGAACTATCTGTTCAAGGACCTGCCGACGACCCCGCAGTACAGGGAAATGGCCGCCGGAGGCAAGAATTCGGGCGTCAGGGAATACCTTGGGCTCAACGGGAATATTGTCTACAATTATTATTGGCAGGAGCCCGTTTCCGGACTTCTGGTCATCATCCAGGCGGAAAGCAGCGATGTCTTTGCCTCGCTCGCCCGGATCAGGGACACGGCGATCATCATCTGCGTCCTGTCCGTGCTTGTCGGTTCCGTTCTGCTCTTTTTCCTGCTCCGCCCCGTGCTGAACGCCCTGAACTCCAGCATCGCCTTCGCCGGCCGCGTCGCGGCGGGCGATCTTTCCGGAACGCTTGCCATTACGCGCAAAGACGAGCTTGGCAAGCTGGCGGAGGCCCTGCGGGAGATTCCGGCTTCCCTCCGGCGGATTCTTGGCGAATACCAGACGCTGGAACAAAAAATCGTCCACGGGGATCTGGACGCCAGGGCCGACGACGGGAAATTCGCGGGAGAATACGCCACTCTGGTGGCGGCCACGAATGACATCCTGAAATGTTTCCACCGGATTGTGGACGCCATCCCCTCCCCAGTGCTGATGCTGGATCAGGATCTCAAGGCCGTCTTTCTCAACGCCCCGGCCCGGGAACTGGCGGGCGACGCCTACAGGGGCAGAAGCTGCGAGGAGCTTATGCACCGGGATGACGCCGGTTCCCCCCGCTGCGCCCTGAACCAGGCTCTGGGCAGCGGGCGCCCCGCCAGTGCCGAAACCCGCATCCACCCGCAGGACAGGGACATGGACGTCACCGACACGGTCATCCCCATGTCCGATCCTGAGGGCAAACTGGTGTCCTGTCTGGAATTGTTCACGGATCAGACGGAAATAAGGAACGCGCACCGGATCATCCGCAAGGTGGCCGAGCAGGCTTCGGCCATATCCGACCATCTGGCCACGGCTTCCGCGGCCTTGTCCGCCCAGGTCGAACAGGTCACGCGCGGCGCTGAAGCGCAACGTTCCCGCGTGGAGAGCACGGCCTCGGCCATGACGGAAATGAATTCCGCCGTGCTGGACGTGGCGCGCAGCGCCGGGAAGGCTTCCGAGCAGAGCGAACTGACCAGGAACAAGGCCAGGGACGGGGCGGGCCTGGTGAACCAGGTGGTGGACTCCATCAACTCGGTGAACAAGGTGGCGGAGATCCTGCAGTCGGATATGCGGGAACTGGGCGCCAAGGCCGAGAGCATCGGCGAGGTGATGACCGTTATTTCCGACATCGCCGATCAGACCAACCTCCTGGCGCTCAATGCCGCCATTGAGGCGGCGCGGGCCGGAGAGGCCGGGCGGGGATTCGCCGTGGTGGCGGATGAGGTGCGCAAGCTCGCGGAGAAGACCATGAACGCCACGCGGGAGGTCGGCACCAGCATCTCGGCCATCCAGCAGTCCGCCAAGACGAATATCACGGTGGCGGTGGAGGCGGCCACGGCGATAGCCGAGGCGACACGGCTGGCCAATACCTCCGGGCAGGCCCTGTCCGAGATTGTGGGCCTGGCCACATCCAATTCAGCGGTGGTCACCTCCATTGCCGCGGCGGCGGAGGAGCAGAGCGCCACATCCGAGCAAATCAGCGCTTCCATTGAGGAAGTGAACAAGATTGTGGGCGAGACCTCGCAGGGCATGACCCAGGCCTCCGCCTCCGTCCAGGAAGTGTCGCGCATGGCGCAGGATCTGAGCCGGATTATGGAGGAGTTGAGGTAGAGCGATTGCCGCGGGCAATCGCTCCGGACCTTTTCCTTGAAAACGCGGTCTTTGATTTGTCCCGATCGGCCTCCGCTCCGGCCGGTCCGAGGCACTCAGGCCCGGCGCCGTTTCCCTGATGCGCGGGCTTTGCGCGAAAACACTCTGAAAGAGGATTGCGATGAATTCGCCCTCACTGACGTTCGGGCGAACGGCCCCTGCACTGCAGTCAAGCATTTCAATGGAATACGAAATGAGGGGGTTCGGGGCCGGGCGTCTCGCGCCCTAAAGGTTCACTTTATTAAAAATTTGGACGGTCTTTAGGTAAACTTTAACCTTATCTGCATATCATTTATTCAAATTCGGAGAGAAAAGACTCCCCGCCCGCCTCCGCACTGCCCGGCCCCGTTTGCGTCCCGCGCATCGCTTCGCGTCCCACGAAAATTGTGGCAGTGCGGCGGCTTTCAGATTCGGATCCTGCTCACCTATGTATGTGCATGCAGAGGTAAGTAATGCAAGAAGAGCAGAAAGGCATTTTTTATCCGCAGCCGACTGTAATGTCAGGATCTGTCACTAACGGTTTTGGCGCGCTTTTTGCTCTCTCTCTCTCTCTCTCTCTCTCTCTCTCTCTCTCTCTCTCTCTCTCTCTCTTAGCTCAGCTCTATAACCGTTTTTCTCAAAAAAACGGTTTGGGTTTAGTTTTTATATTCGGCCCTGTTTCCTTCAGGAGACAGGGCCGTTTTGGCGTTTTAGCCGATATAACCGGAACCGACCGGCATGGTGTGAAGCAAGTTCTATAATATTGTATATACTTTTATATAATGAACTGAGTAAGAATTATATGATGTAGGTTTCCATCTGGGAACAACCAGGTTGAATGGTAGTATCCAGAATTTTTAAAGCCAATACCGGTTGAACTTCAACAGTTATGGAGGAAAGTTTTATGTACAACAGACGTTACACAGGCAAGATTAAACTGGCAGTGCTTGACACGGCGGGAACCTTTTGTGACGGCCCTCAGGACCTGCGGAAGCGCTGGCCGGAAGACGACCTGCGCGGTTGCAAGGCTCCTGTGGTCCCCTTCTACAACACCTTGAAAAACCATAATATCGTTGTGGACTGGGCGGTCATCCGCAAACCCATGGGCAATTT
>JAISNZ010000007.1 GCA_031275955.1 Desulfovibrio sp.
GTCGTGGGGCATGAGGGTCCCGACTTCCTGCAGGCTCATGCGTTCCTTGATGGCCCGCTCCATGCGCACGAGGCCGATGCGGTACTGGTTTTCCACCAGCTCGCCCACGGGGCGGACGCGGCGGTTGCCCAGGTGATCAATGTCGTCGGCCGGGCCGTGGGAATCTTTGAGGGCCACCAGGATCTGGATGGCCGAGAGGAGATCGTTGTCCGTCAGGACGCGCAGGTCCAATGGCTCGTTGGTTCCCAGTCTCTGGTTGAGCTTGTAGCGGCCCACCGGGGAGAGGTCGTAATAGTCCGGGGAGCGGAAGAGGTTGTCAAAAAAGCCGGCCGCGATTTCCGGGGTGGGAGGGGAACTGGGGCGCAGGCGGCGGTAGATTTCCACCTGGGCGCTCTCCTTGTCCGTGGTTTTGTCCAGAAAAAGGGTATCGCGGATGGAGGAAGAGTTTTCCGCCCCCCTGGTGTGCAGAACGGCAATCTGCCTGATGCCGGCCTCGCGCAGCTTTTCCAGCAGGGCGGCGGAGATTTCGTCCGCCGCTTCGGCCAGGATCTCGCCAGTGGCCTCATTGACGATGTCCCGGGCCAGAAAAAGACGCTCAAGGGAATCCGGGGCCACCTCAATGCGCTCAAGGCCGGCATCGCAGATCTGGCGCCAGGCCCTTTTGGTAAGGGGTTTGCCGGCCTTGACCAGGGAACTTCCGTCGGGGGCGTTGATGTCGACAAAGGCGTTCTCCTTGCGGAAGAGATCCTTGTCCACGATCCAGAAGAGCCGGTCATCCTGCTCCAGAATATAGGTTTCCGTCCTGTAGAAAGCGGCCAGGATCTCGGCGCGGCTCATGCCCATGGCCTTGAAGAGAACGGTGGCGGGCATTTTCCGGCGGCGGTCTATGCGCACATAGAGGATGTCCTTGTGATCGAAGTCAAAGTCCAGCCAACTGCCGCGCATGGGGATAATGCGGCAGGAATAGAGCACTTTGCGGCTGGAGTGGGTCTTGCCGGCGTCATGCTCAAAGATGATCCCGGGAGACCGCTGGAGCTGGTTGACGATTACCCGTTCCGTGCCGTTGATGATAAAGGTGCCTTTTTCCGTCATCAGCGGCAGGGTGCCGAAGTAGATGTCCTGCTCCTTGATGTCGCGAATGGTGCGGCTGGTCGTTTCCTCGTCCAGGTCATAGACCACAAGGCGGACCTTGATGCGGATGGGGGCTTCGTAGGTCAGCCCCTTGCTGATGCATTCGACCTGATCGTACTTGGGCTCGCCGGTTTCGTAGCTGACGAACTCCAGGCTGGCGGTGCGGTTAAAATCCTCAATGGGAAAAACGGAACGGAAGACGCCTTCCAGGCCTTCGTCACTGTCCTGACCCGCGCCTTTTTGCAGGAATTTCCGGTACGAATCGACCTGGAGATTGAGCAGATGGGGGGTGGGGAGGGTAACGTCACTCTTGCCGAAGCGTTTGGTAAGCTGAACCATAGTGGTACCTCAGGGCAGGCGGAGGTTGGTGCGGGCCTTGCGGAAAAGCCGGGAAGGGCGGAGGCGCGTCAGGACATGCGTTCCGTCGCGTGTGTTTTACGCCGGACGCCGGACAGACGGCGAACAGCCGGACGGGGCAGGGGAACCTGTTCCCGGCATGGGGATCTCTTATCGTGGCATGTGGGGCAAAGGGTGCGGCACGGACAGCCCGGTTTGCGGCAGCGGTTTAGGAAGCGATGAAAAACGTTTCCTAAAGGAAATTTTTTCGTTTGGCAAGGGTCTGGTGAATTTTTTAAAATTTTTTTGAACAATTTTGCAAAGATCAACAAATTTTTTGATTGTTCAAAATTTTCAGGAAGAAAGGCATTTGTCAGGACAGGGCGAAAGGGTTCGCGTCCGCGCGGATGATTCCGCCTCCAAGCACAAGATCGTCCAGGTAGAAGACCAGGGATTGACCGGGGGCGACCCCCTGCTGCGGTTCGTCGAAGTCCACCGCCAGCAGGTCCGGGGCGGGGCCTTCCCGCGTGGCGACGGGGACGGGCGGCTGCGAGGATCGCATCCGGGCGCGCAGGTTTTTGCCCGCCGCCGTCAGGGGGATGTGGAGACAGAGATCTCCGAGGATACAGCCGGAGCGCAGGCTCTGCCTGTAGGGGCCGACGACCACCTCATTGCGCGAGGCGTCCAGGCGCAGCACATAGAGAGCGGAATCCGCAGCGATGCCGAGGCCCCTGCGCTGTCCCGGGGTGAAACGCCAGAAGCCTGAATGGCGGCCCAGAACCCTGCCCGAGGCGTCCACAATGTTGCCCGGCCTTTCCTCCAGGGCCAGAAGCTCCGTATAGTCTCCGGAATAAAAGTCCTGGCTGTCCGGGGCGTCGCGCATGGGCAGACGGTGCCGGGCCGCCAGGGCGCGGACTTCCTCCTTGGTCATTTCGCCCAGAGGGAAGAGGGCGCGGCGGATCTGTTCCTGGGTGAGCCGGTAGAGGAAATAGGATTGATCTTTCCGGATATCCCGGCCGCGGCGCAGGACATGCCGGCCGAATCGGGGGAGGAAAAAGGCGCGGGCATAATGGCCGGTGGCGAAATAGGCGTGCTTGAGGCCCTTTTGTCG
>JAISNZ010000060.1 GCA_031275955.1 Desulfovibrio sp.
CTTGAGGCGGGCGCGCGTTCCGGCCAAAGCCTGCCGGGAGGCGTCCAGGGGTGGGATATTGCCGGCGGCGAAGGGATGCTCCATGGCGCCGCAAAGGGGGCAGGCCTCGCCGTCCCGGAGCAGACGCCGTTCTTTCTCCAGGCTGTGGATGCGGCCCAGCAGGGAGGTCTGCGTCTCCAGCAGGGACTGTTCCCTTTCCAGAGCGTCCTGTTGCCCCAGAAGGTCCCGGATATCTTCGGCCAGGGTCTCCCCGGCCGCCCGCAGGCGCAGTTCCGCCGTAACGAGGTCCTTCAGGGCGCGCTCCGAACGCTCCAGGGCGGCGGCGGCCTCCGCGGCTTCCCCCAAAAGGGTCCGGCGGCGGGCCAGGGCGTCGAGCCTCTTGCGCCAGACGGCGATATCCGCTCCGTCCAGAAGGGCCTGTTCCTCCCGCCGCAGATCCTCCAGGGCGCGATCCGCGGCCTCCTGCCGGGCGCGGGCCTTCTCCAGATTCTCCCGGCAGGAAAGCAGGCGCTTTGCGGCGGCTTCGGCCCCGGCCCCGGCCCCGGCGGCTTCGGTCCGGCGTCCGGCGGCCTGGCTGGCAAGGGACTGCGCGGCCAGACATTGTTCCCGGAGCCCGGCCAGCCCCTCTCCCAGAGCCGCGTCCGCCTGTGCGGCCTCCAGGCCTTGCCTGCAACCTGCCAGGGCTTGCCGTTTCCCGGCCAGGGAAGCGGCATCGGCCCTGTGCCGGGCCAGCAGGGTCTCCCTGGTTTTTTCTCCCCCGGCCAGGGCGGTTTGCGCGGCTTCCAGGCCCAGAGCCCTTTCCCGGAGGAGCACATCCAGCTCCCGTGCCCGGCGCAGGGCCGGACCGGCCTCTTCCCTGGCCGCCCTGGCCGCGGCAAGATCCTCCCCCGCCCTGTTCCAGGCGGCTTCGGCCCGTTGCAAATCCTCCTGCCGCGGAGGAAGATCTTCCAGGCAGGCCGCGCGCAGGGCCTGATCCGCCTCCTGGGCGCGCCGCATCTGCGTCAGAAGGGCATGATCGCCTTCCAGGGGAAAGGCTCTGCGGGCGCGGTCCAGTTGCGCCTCCTCCGGGGCGAAGGCCTCGCGGCGCAGGCGGAATTCTTCTCTCTGCCGCGCAAGGTTCTCCCCCTCGGCCGCAAGGCGGGCCAGACCCTCCCGCCAGGCGCGGCCGCGTTCCAGCAGGGCGGCCTCCCGGGCCAGGGCGCTCTCCTGAAGGTTTTTCTCCTCCAGGGCGGCGCGGAGCGCCTCTGCCTCCGCCGGGGCCAGAAGGGCCTGGCCTGAGCCTTCGGCCGCGAGGGCGTTCAGGCGGTCCTGCTCTTCCCGGCGGCGGTCGTGGACGAGCAGGGAAATGCGGCTGTAAGTCTCTGTGCCGGTGATCTGTTCCAGAATAGGGGCGCGATCGTCCGGCCTGGCCTGGAGAAAGGCGGCGAAACCTCCCTGGGCCAGGAGCATGGAGCGGGTGAAGCGGTCGAAATTCATGCCCGTGGCCTTTTCCACGGCGGCGTCGAATTCGCCCTTTTTCGTCCTGAGGAGGACGCCACTAGCCGCATCGGAAATTTCCCGCTTCGGCGGCTGCAAAACGCCGGCCGGGTCCCTCTTCGCCCGGTGCTGGCTCCAGTGGCAGCGGAAACGGCCTGCGCGGCTTTCAAAGACGATTTCGGCGAAGCACTCCGCCGTCAGGCGGGACATGATTTCATTGCCGCCCGAGGAGACAACGGGAATCCGTGGGGTCCGCCCGTAGAGGGCCAGGCAGACGGCGTCCAGGATGGTGGTCTTGCCCGCCCCCGTGGGCCCGGTGATGGCGAAGATGCCGTCAGCCAGATATTCCGGCCTGGTCAGATCAATGGTCCACTCGCCCATGAGGGAGTTGAGATTGCGCAGGCGGATCTGCAGGACGCGCATGATCACTCCCCTCCGTCCGCCCGCAGGCAGGCGAGGATCTCCTCGTGGGCGAGGCGCAGATCCGCCCTCTGCCCTTCCGGCACCTGGTGGGCCGCGAGGCAGCGTTCAAAGACCTCGCGCTCGGAAAGGGCGTCCAGGCTTTCTCCGCTTTCCGTCCGGTTCAGGGCGCGGGCCATGAGGCGGGCATTCCGCGCCCGCAGGATCTCCAGGCCCGTGCCGCGGGCGGCCGCATCCAGGCGGTCCCGCAAATCCGGCAGGAGATCCTCCCCGTCGTAGGTAATGTCCAGCCAGGCGCGGGCGTCTTCCGCCGCCAGGGCGGAGAGGCGGGCGGCAATGGCGGCCCAGTCGCCCCGGATGCTCTCCAGACGCCGGAACAGGGGCAGGGGCAGGAGGCGGACTTCGGCTTCCCGGCCTGTGAAGGAAACCAGGCAGAGACTCTTTTCCCCGCCGATTTCGCTGAATCCCAGGTGCAGGGGAGATCCGCTGTAGCGGATGCGATCCGAACCGCCCACGCGCTGCGGCAGGTGCAGATGCCCCAGGGCGACATAGTCGAAGACGTCCGGAAAGACAGCCGCTTGCACATGGGCCAGGCCGCCCACATAGAGGTCGCGCACGCCGTCGTCTCCCAGGACCGTTCCCCCGGCGGCGAAAAGGTGTCCCATGGCCACGACGGGGACTGGGGGATCGCCCGCTGCGGCGCGCCGCTCACGGGCCAGGGCGGCCACGCGGGCATAGTGGTCCCGGATGCCCAGGAGGAGTTTGCGTTCCTTGTCGGCCGGGCTTTCGCCCTCTTCCGCCATTCGGATATCGCGGTCGCGCAGAAAGGGAACAGCGCAGACGATGCACTCCGGCCGGCCGGCCGCGTCTTTCAGGACCAGAATCTCCTCCTCCGGCGAATCCGAAATCGCGCCGAAGACGTGAATGTGCAGATTGCGGAGCAGATTTCCGGGGGCGGCGAGAAAGGCCGGCGAATCATGGTTGCCCGCGATGATCACCACATGACGGCAGGCGCCGCCCGCAGCGCGGCAGAGGAAATGGTAGTAAAGTTCCTGGGCGCGGGTGCCGGGGGTGCTGAGGTCAAAGATATCGCCGGCGACGAGCAGCGCGTCCACCGCCTCCCGGCGCAGGACGTCCAGAAGACGGTCGAAAAAGGCCGCGTGCTCCTCATGGCGCTTGCGGCCGTGAAGGGAACAGCCCAGGTGCCAGTCCGAGGTATGCAGAATCTTCATGGGTATGTCCGCAGCGCAGGATTCACCATACCCCGGAGAACGGCAAAAGGAAAGCGGCTATTCGATTTTCTGGACGCACATCTCCTGTTGATGGTCGCCTGCTTCACTCATTCATTTACCTGGACTTTGCCCCAGACCCCCGCGTTCAGTTCCTTTCACGCATGTCGGCGGCCTCTTCGGGATATAGGATCTCCAGCGCGGCCTTGTAGGCGGCAAAGCGGCCCTCCAGGACAGCCTGACGCGCCCCTCGAACCAGATTCAAAAAGTAGGCCAGATTGTGAAGGGAGTTCAGGCGGTAAGAAAGCAGTTCCCCGCTGCGGAAAAGGTGCCGCAGATAGGCCCGGGAAAAGGTGCGGCAGGTATAACAGGAACAGGCCGGATCCAGAGGGCCGTCATCTTCGGCATACTCCCTGCGTTTGATGTTCAAACGGCCCCTGGAGGTGAACAGGGTTCCGTTACGGGCGTTGCGGGTGGGCAGAACGCAATCAAACATGTCCACTCCCCGGCTGATGCCGGTGACGATGTCCAGGGGAGTGCCCACGCCCATGAGGTAGCGAGGTTTGTCTTCAGGCAGCAGCGCGGCGACATGCGCCAGCATGGCGTGCAGGAGGGATTTCGGTTCACCGACGGAAAGGCCGCCGATGGCAAAACCGTCAAAATCGTGGGCTGTCAGTTCTTCCACGGAGACTGTGCGCAGATCGGGAAAAAATCCGCCCTGGGTGATGGCGAAGAGCAGGGCCGGTCCCGCGTTCCTGGGATAGGCGGCCCGGGATCGCAGGGCCCAGCGGGTGGTCAGTCCGACGGAAGCGGCCGTATAGGCGCGCGAAGTCCCGTAGGCCACACATTCATCTAAAACCATCATGATGTCCGAGCCGAGATTCCGCTGGATGCCCACAACCTTTTCCGGAGTGAAAAGGTGCCTGGATCCGTCCAGATGAGAGCGGAAGGTCACGCCCTCTTCCGTGAAGCGGGAAAGTCCCGACAGGCTGAAGGCCTGATAGCCGCCGCTGTCGGTGAGGATGGGTTTGTCCCAGGCTGTGAAACGGTGCAGGCCCCCCCGCCGGGCCACCAGACAATCGCCGGGGCGCAGAAAAAGATGATAGGCGTTGCCCAGGACAATTTCCGCCCCAAGAGCCGCAAGGTCATCCTGGGCAACGGCCTTGACGCTGCCCCCTGTGCCCACGGGCATGAAGACAGGGGTTTCCACCGGGCCATGGGCGGTGCGCAACAGACCGGCGCGAGCCGCGCCATCGCGGGCAAGAAGGGTAAAGGCGCCGGACCCGGCGGAGGAGGCAGGGGCAGTCATGCGGCGGGTTCAGGGAATCTTGAGCTTCTGTCCCGGCCTCAGGGCATTGCTCCGGCCAAGGCCGTTGGCTTCCCTGATGGCCTCCACGGAAGTACGGTGCTTGAGCGACAGGGAATACAGCGTATCCCCCCGGGCCACAGTCACGAAAACGCCGGGAGAGGTTTTGGCCGCATCGGGCCTGGGATCGCTCCGGGGGGAGGAATCGCGTCCGGCGGCAGGTTTGCTCTCCTCTTTTTCCGGAATGCGCAGGCTCTGCCCCACCCTGATGGCGGACCCCGGTTTCAAGTTGTTGGCAGCGTAAAGATCTTCCAGGGAAACCTTGTTGGCACGGGCAATGGCAAAGGGGGTATCACCGGATCGAACCAGATAGCGGGAACGGGGAGGGGCCGAAACAACCCGGGTCTCTTTGGCTGGCGGCGCCTCGCCGCGCCGGGAGAGCGGGACCAGCCTGCTGTTGCCGGGGATGGACAAGCGCTGTCCCAGACTCAGCCGGGTATCCCGGGATCCCATGCGGTTGGCCAGACGGATGCTGTCCACATCCGTTCCCCAGATCTGGGCCAGAGAATAAAGCGTATCGCCCTGCCTGACGACATATTTGCCGGCACTGGCGGAAGCGGCGGATCGCGCGGCCGGCAGGGCATCATAGACCGGTTCCACCCGCGCCCCCTTTCCGGGGATGAGGATAACCGCCCCGGGTCTGGGCAGAGAGGAAATATTGTTGGCCTGGCGCAGGGAGGCGACGCTGACCTTATACCGCTTGCCGATGGCGGCCAGGGTGTCCTTCCGGCGGACCGTGTATTCCTGCCAGCCAGCGTAAATACGGGCCTCGGCGCTGGCCAGCCAGAGGACGGCGGCCTCCTTCTTTTCCGGCTCCACATAGGCCAGGGTTGTGGTCGCGGGCGGGCTGGCCGTCCGCCGGAAGGCCGGGTTCATGCCGGAAAATTCATCCCAGGTCAGCCCCATCGTCCGGGCCAGACCGGCCAGATTGGTGCCCGGAGGCACCTGTAGCGTATCCAGATTCCAGGCGTCTTCAGGACGCGGCTCGGGAAAGCCGAGCGCCTTCAGGTTGCGCATGATTTTGGCTACAGCGATGAGCCGGGGCACATACTGGCGGGTTTCCTCCCTGAGACGCTGTTTTTCCTCCAGAGTGGCGTCCAGACGGCAAAGCTCAAAAAAATCCCTGGCGCCGGTGCTGGAAAGGACCTTGCCGATCTTGCCTTCGCCGGCGTTATAGGCGGCTACGGCCAGGTGCCAGTTGGAAAACATGCTGTACAGCTGCAGCAGATAATCGGCGGCGGCGGCAGTGGCTTTGAAGGGATCGCGCCGCTCGTCCAGCCAGGTATTCTGGCTCAGGCCGTATTTGCGTCCGGTGGAAGGCATGAACTGCCACAGCCCCGCAGCTCCAACGCGGGACACGGCATTAGGATTGCCGCCGCTCTCCACCATGCACAGGTAGGCGAGTTCTCCGGGGATGCCCCGTTCCTCAAAAACTTTCCGGATATAGGGCAAAAAACGGGCGCTCCGCTCCAGATAGCGCTCGAAGGTCCGCCGGTGTTCGTGGACAAAGTACTTAAAATGCAATTCCACGATTTCCGCTTCCTTCTGGGCCAATCCGGCGTCAATCCGGCCTTGGGAACGGAAAGCCTTCAATTCCGCGGGCGAGAGCGGGATACCGTCGTCGCGGGGGGTGTACGGTTCGGTCATCTCCTCTTCATAATCCTGCATATATCTGGCATCCAGATCCCTGCCGGGTCCCTTGGGCTGGCAAGCGGCCAGGGACAGAAGAGTCAGTGAAATAAGGAAAAGCAGGACTGCCGGACGAAGAGGCCGACGAAAAAACAGGGGCATGGAAACCTCATGGGCCAAGAGAGCCGTACCCTCTCAACAGGCTTGCATTGCGGGGAATTAAGCGCTAAAGAAGACTCAATGCCGTTGTTTCATAACGCATCTTTTTTCCCCTGGCAACCGCGCACTTCCTTACCCCAACAAAACGCCATGACGACTTTCCCCTTCCCCAAACCGGCGCCACGGCGCGCGCCGGCCCTGCGGACAGGTTCCGCCGCTGCCGCAAAAACCGGCCCCTCCCCGGACTCCTTCCCGCACAAGAAACCCGGGCAGAAAAAGACCCCTTCCGGAGCGGAAGACTCAGACAACAACAGAAAATTCCGCAAGCGGCATCCGGACCGGAAGATTCCCGCGCCCCACGCCCCCCGGGAATCTCCCCCAACGTCCTCCTCCCGGGAAACGCCTTCCCCGGATTCAGCCGAGACCTCTCTTCTCCTCTCGGGGATCAAGCCGGTTCTGGAACTGCTGGAGTCCGCGCCAGAACGCCTTGACAGTGTTTTTTTGCGCAAAGGCCGCCATGTGGCGGATATGGAGCGTATTCTGGACCGCTGCCGCAAATCCGGGGTCCGTTTTTCCCTGCTGGACGCGGACCGTTTCGCCCGCCTTTATCCCGGCGGGCGCCAGGGAGTGGTCGCCAGGCTTTACGAAACCGGCTTCACCCCCTTTGAGGATCTGCTGCCCGCAGTCACGGACGCCCCCCTGCCGCTACTTCTCTTTCTGGATCAGGTGCAGGACCCCGGCAACGCCGGAACCCTGGCCCGGACTCTCTATGCCCTGGGCGGCGCTGGACTGGTCATTCCACGCCACAACGGCGTCTACCTGGGCGCCGGAGCCGCCCGATCCTCAGCCGGCGCTCTGGCCCATCTGCCGGTGGCCAAGGTTCCCAATCTGGGACAGGCCATGGACAG
>JAISNZ010000081.1 GCA_031275955.1 Desulfovibrio sp.
GGCTGGTAGATCTGATTGCCAGACGCGGCGCCAAGCGCGCCTGCGTGGGACTTGCCAACAAAACAGCCCGTATCGCCTGGAGTCTTTTGGCTCACGGCACGGAATATAAACTCGCGGCATAGCGCCGTGCTTGTCATGCCGCTTGCAACCCGGCTTCTTTTTGTGTGAGCCGCGCGCAAGCGGCCCGCCAAGCACTTTTGTAAAGCTTCCCCAACGGTTGCCAAGGGAAACGACAGGATGGGAAAAAGGTCGGACCTGCTTTCGGAAAACCTGAATTAGAGCATGGCGGTAAACGCCGATAAATTGATTAGGACCGAAAGCGCGTAAACCATCAAGGCGCTGCCATTTAAAGCGACGCCGTATATATGCGAGCATCCGAACAAATCTCTCTTGTCCATTTTTTCCTTGACCATAGGGCGGGGCCATATATGCTCTAATACCCCAGAAGCCTCGGCAGGAAAAGAGCAACCGGGGACCAATACGTTGTCAGCAGCATAACCAAAGAGTATCCCGCCAGGAAGATCATGACCGGCGGCAGAATTTCCGAGAATTCGACCTTGCCGATGCGCATGCCCAGGTAGAGCAGGCTGGCGTAAGGCGGGGTGAGGCTGCCGATGGCCAGATTGACCCCGAAAATGGCCGCGTAATGGACGGGGTCAAGGCCGATGGCCGTGGCCAGGGGCAGAAGAAGCGGCGCGCAGAGGATGATGCCCGTGGTGTCGTTGACGATCATGCCCACGAAAAGCAGCAGGAAATTGAGGAGGATCAGGATCAGGTACCTGTTGTCAGTAATGTTGAAAACCGTCTCCACAATGACCTGGGGGATTTGCAGCATGACGTAGGTCTGGCTGAGCATCATGCTGCACAGGATCATGATCATGATGGTGCCCACGGACACCGCGGACCCTATCGAAACCCTGTACCAGCTCTTGAGGGTAAGTCCCCGGTAAATGAAAAAGCCCACGGGAATCGAATAGGCGACGGCCACGGCGGCGGCTTCCGTCGGCGTCATGACACCGGTGTAGATACCGCCCAGAATGATGATCGGCATGGCGATGGCGGGCAGGGCCTTCCAGCCGCGGGTGATGAACTGGCGGCGTTTTTCCCGCTTGTCCATGGGGGGAGGCATGATCAGAGGAAAGCGGGAAGCGTAGAACCTGTTGATACAGCAGAAAATGATCGTGGTGATCAGGCCCGGAACGACCGTTGCGAGAAAACAGGCCAAAACGCTTGTCCCCGTGACCCAGCCGAAAATGATCATGGGGGTGCTCGGAGGGATGAGAACCCCAAGAATGGAGGACGCGGTCACCAGGGCGGTGGCGAAGGGACGCGGATAGCCGCGGTTGACCATTTCCGGGATCAGCATGTTGCCGGTGGCGGCGACGCCCGAAAAGGCGCTGCCGGAAATGGCGCCGATCAGGGCGCAGGAAATGGTCGCCACCATGCCGAGCCCGCCGCGGACCCGGCCGACGAAAACATCCACAAACTCGAGCAGGTATTTGGCGATGCCGCTGTCGCTCATCAGCGAGCCGGCATAGATGAACAGGGGGATGCACAAAAGCGTCGGGCTCAGGATCTGCTGTACGCCCCACATCAACATGCCCTTCATGGAGACGTCGCCCGCGACGCTCATAAAACAGAGCGCGCCCCCAAAGCAGAGGGCAATGGGAACCCCCAGGGAAAGCAACGCGATCAGGATGCCCAGGGACAGGAGGGAAAGAACGATGGGGTCCATCAGTCTTTAACCTCCAGGGCGGATTTTTGCGCGGAGGAATCCGCCGCCCGGTAGGCGCTGAAATATTCCCAGGCCTCGACAGTGGAATAAAAGATCATCAGGGAGAAAGCGATAAAAGCGACAGCTTCAATATAGAGCCAGGGTATAAACAGGGTATCCGTCAATTTTTCGAGGCGGAGGGAATATTTCAAAAGATCATAGCCCCAATAGACCAGCCAGCACAAAATAGAGCAGGAAATCAGGGCCGCGATACAACGGAGGAAATAAATGTTCTTTTTCCTGGAGATGAAAATCTCAAGAACACGGGCAACCAGTTGCCCCTTTTCCGAGGAGGCCTTTACGGAAGCGCCGAGATACAGCCAGATGGTGGGGAAATAGCACAGTTCTTCAATGCCGAGCAGGGGCATACGGAAGACATAGCGCAACAGGACCTGGGTACAGGACAGAAGGGCTATGCCGACAATATTGGCGACAATAAAGGCGTCCACGGTTTTGTCAATAGCGACAAGCGCCTTGTTGTGACGAAAAAGATCGCTGTTCAAGATTTTTTCCTCCGGGAATCGCCGTTTCCCAATCAAACTCAGGCGCCGCCCAGATAGGCGGCCTTGATTTCCGGACGCTGCAGCAGCGACTTCCCCGTGCCCTCGGCCACGATTTCCCCCGTATCCAGCACATATCCCCTGTCGGCCAACTGGAGGGCGATCCGGGCGTTCTGTTCCACCACGATGATGGTCAGGCCCTCATCGTTCAACTGTTTCAGGGTGCGGAACATGTCGTACATGAGAAGCGGCGCGAGGCCCATGGACGGTTCGTCCAGAAGGAGTACCGAACATTTGCTCATCAGGGCCCGGCCGACGGCCAGCATCTGCTGCTCTCCGCCGGAAAGAGTATCGCTGCGCTGCCTCATACGTTCGGCCAGGCGCGGAAACATGCCGAAAACATAGTCCAGATCCTTGCGGGCGTCGCCTGTATTTGTCCAGGCGGCCAGGATCAGATTTTCCACGACCGTAAGATTCCCGAAAATCTGGCGTCCTTCCGGCACAAGGGTCATCCGGAGTTTGCCCACGACATTGTGCGACTCTGTATTCAGGATGGAGGCGCCGTTGAAGAGGATGTCGCCTCCCGTCACGGTGGGGGATTCGGGCGGCTTGAGGCGCATCAGGGCCTTCAGGGTCGTTGATTTGCCGGCGCCGTTGGAACCGATGAGGGTGACGATTTCCCCGCGCCGCACATGAAAGGAAATGCCGTGCAGGGCCTCAATTTTGCCGTAGGAAGCTTTCAGGTCGATTACATTGAGCATCAGAGTGTGTCGTCTCCCAGATAAGCCTTGATGACGTCGGGGTTGGCCTGGATTTCCGCGGGGGTGCCGGCGGCGATGGTGCGCCCGAAATCAATGACGGAGATCCGCTGGCAGAGGGACATGACCACCTTCATCTGGTGTTCGATCATCCAGATACAGATCCGGAACTCGTCATAGATCCAGCGGATATGCCGGATCAGGCCGTCCACATCGGCGGAATTCAGGCCGGCGGCGGGCTCGTCCAGCAAGAGGAGTTTGGGATTGGTGGAGAGCGCCCTGGCCAGCTCCACCCGGCGCTGCAAGCCGTAGGGCAGGTTTTTGGGCAGTTCGTCCGTGAATTCGGTCAGGCCCATGATGTCCAGGATCTCCCGCGACTTCTTTTCCACGCCTTTTTCCACGCGCCGATAGCGCCCGGAGCGCCAGACGGCGTCCAGAAAGCCGTAGCCCAGCCAGTGGGACTGGGCGATGCGGATATTGTCCAGAACGCTCATGTCGTTCCAGAGGCGGATGTTCTGAAAGGTCCGGGCCATGCCGAGTCCCGCGACCTGATGCGGCTTGAGGCCCCGCGTCGGCTTGCCGTTGAAGGTGATGGTCCCCTCCGTCGGGGTGTAAAATCCGGAAACAAGGTTGAAAACCGTGGTCTTCCCCGCCCCGTTGGGGCCGATCAGGCCGATGAGGTCATGGGCCTCAAGGGAAATGGAGAAATTCGTCAGGGCCTGAAGGCCGCCGAAGCGCTGCGTCAGCCCGTTGATTTCCAGAAGAGCCACAGACATCTCCTTGGCGTCCGCGGTAGATCCCCGCTACTTGAAGGAAACCCAGCGTTTCAGGCGCGGGAAGACATGCGTCAGTTCCTTGTTGCCCAGCAGCCCTTCCGGCCGGAACTGCATGAGCAGGATCAGGATGAGCGGGATAAGCACCCACTTCCAGATCTGGCTCAGTTCAAAGGAGGCCGGCAAAAGCCCCCCGGCATGGAGCAGATCGTTCATCGCCGGGATGATGAAGCGCAAAAGCTCCACCATAAGGGTAAAGGCGACGGCGGCCAGGATGACCCCGGAAAGGGAGCCCATGCCTCCGAGATAGACCATGACCAGACCTTCGGTGGATTTCAGGATGTTGAAGGCCTGGGCGTTCACATAGCCGTAGAGGTGCGCGTACAGCGCGCCGGCGAGACCCGCGAGGCCGGAGGAAACCATGAAGGCCATGATTTTGACCCCGTTGGTGTTCACGCCCATGATTTCCGCGGCGACTTCATTCTGGCAGACGGCGGAAATCCCCTTGCCGTAGGTGCTTGTCACCAGGCGGTAGAGAAGGGTGACGCAGACAAAGGTGCCGATCAGCACCCAGATGAGCATCCAGGGCAGATCCACGACGTCCGTCATGGCGTTGATCGTCCGCTTCATCCCGGAAAACCCTCTGGGGCCGCCGATGAGGTCTATGTTCTCAATGAGGGAGATGATGATGTAGTTGGCCGCGATGGTGATGATGGCCAGATAGTCGTCCCGGGTATGAAAGGAGGGCAGGGCCACGATAAGCCCGAACAGGGCGGCGACAAGGCTTGCCAGGATCAGCACCAGGGGAAAGAGAAAGGGGGCGAGTTCCGGCGGAAACAGAGGGTCCCCGAAGAGTTTGCTGCTGGAAAAGAAGGCCACGGAGAGCAGGGAACCAACATAGGCGCCGACGCACATGAAGCCGGCGTGTCCACAGGAAAATTCCCCCATATAGCCGTTCACCAGATTCAGGCTGGTGGCGAAGATGATGTTGATCCCCATGAACATGAGCACTGTCAGGACGTAATGATCAAAGTATCCGGCCTGGGTCGCGGCCACGAGCCAGACGGCGGCGAGCAGGAAAAGAATGTTGACGGCGCGGCGTTGCATGGAAACTCCCTATATCTTCGTGGTCAGGGGCAGGCCGAAAATCCCCGTGGGCCGTTTCCAGAGAATGAGCAGCAGGATGGAAAAGGCGAAAAGATCCCGGAAGGTGGAGGGCAGAAAGGCCGCAACCATGATTTCGACAAAGGCCAGCAGAAAACCGCCCAGAAAGGCGCCCCGGACGTCTCCGATCCCTCCCACCACGGCGGCGATGAAGGCTTTCCAGCCGGTCATGGCCCCCATGTAGGGCTCCAGAACTGGATAGGACATGGCGAAGAGCAGACCGCCAAGGCCCGCAATGCCCGACCCCAGGACAAAGGTGAAGACAATCACGCTGTCCAGGGGGACGCCCATCAGGGGCAGGGCGAAACGGTTGTAGGAAACGGCGCGCATGGCCATGCCGATACGGGTTTTGGTCACGACGAACTGCAGGAAGAAAAAGACCAGAAAGGCGGTGAAGATCACCAGGAGCTTCAGATTGGTGACGGCGATGCTGCCCAGCATGTAGATTTGCTTGTCCAGAAGCTCGGGCAGGGTTCTGCGGCTGGCGCCGAGAAGGGCCAGGTTGCCGTTTTCCAGAACCAGGCCGCACATCAGGGCGGTAATGACCACATAGAGCCGGTGGACCCCCTTGCGCATGAGCGGCCTGTAGGCGATCCGCTCCAGGGTGACGCCGCAGCAGGAAGTCAACAGCATGGTCAGGGGGACGGTCAGGGCAAGGGTGATCTCGCGGGAAAAGCCGAACATCCCGTCCGGAGCGAGCATTCCTGTGGAAAGGAAGAAGGCGATGTAGGCTCCCACCATGAAAATGTCGCCGTGGGCGAAGTTGATCAGGCGCAACACCCCGTAAACAAGGGTGTAGCCCAAGGCGATC
>JAISNZ010000121.1 GCA_031275955.1 Desulfovibrio sp.
TCAACCGCAGGTTCAGTTTGCCGGATATGTTTGCACGGCTCGCTTATGTCGCCCTCAGAACTCCACCTATGCCTTACAGGCTTTTGAAATTGGCTGAGAATTGTGCGTAATCAGGAAGATTTATGCTCCAGGTAATATTATCAAAGTTGATTACGGATTCAGGTGATTACGTCAAAAATAGTCTGGAAGTTCAGCCTAAATCACGAAATCCTGGACGAACTCCACCCGTCCGCTCTGGCGCATGAACTGCAATTCGGGGTCTTTTACGCTGACCCTGGTCTTTTCCGGCACGCTCTTGGTGATGAAGGCATTGGAGCCGATGACCACGCCTTCGCCGATGACGGTGCCGCCGCCCAGGATGGAGGCCCCGGAGTAGATGGTGACGTGATCCTCAATGGTGGGATGCCTTTTCACCCCGCTCAGGAACTGCCCGCCTCTGGTGGAAAGCGCCCCCAGGGTCACGCCCTGGTAAATCTTCACATGGTTGCCGATGACGGTGGTCTCTCCGACGACAATGCCCGTGCCGTGGTCAATAAAGAAGTGGTGCCCGATGGCCGCGCCGGGATGGATGTCTATGCCGGTAAGGCTGTGGGCGTACTCGGTCATCATGCGCGGGATGAAGGGCACGTCCAGGGCGAACAGCTCGTGAGCCAGGCGGTAGACCATAACGGCATAAACGCCCGGATAGGAAAGGATGGTTTCCTCCCTGCTGAAGGCCGCCGGGTCGCCGTCATAGGCCGCCTGCACGTCGTCGGCGAGCAGGCGGCGAATCTCCGGCAACCTTTCCAGAAAGGCGCGGGCGATACGCCGGGATGCCGCATCCGGGTCTTCCCCGGCCTGTTCCCGGCAATGCCGGGCGCGTCTGATCTGCCTTTGCAGGATATACAGCACATATTCGACAATCTCGCCCACATGGTACTCAAGGGAATCCCACCTGACCGGCCGCGGCCCGAAAAAACCGATGAAGATCAGGCGCTGGAGCTTCTCCAGCACGTCCAGCACCTCGTGCCGGTTGATCCTGTGCCGGGCCTCAATGGCGACAATGTCCGGATTATCCCGGTAACTCGCCAGCAGCGCCTTGACCAGAAGGCTGATGTCCTCGTCCCCGGAGTGCCGCGTCATATCCGCGCCCTTTTGCCGGCGATGTTCGCCAGAACTTCCGCCAGCAGGTCAATTTCTTCCCGCGTATTGTAAAAGGCCAGGGAGGGCCTGACCGTGCCTTCCAGTCCGAAATGCCGCAGGATGGGCTGGGCGCAGTGGTGCCCGGCCCGGACGGCGATCCCGGCCTCGTTGAGCCGCCTGCCCACATCCTCAAGGGAGTGCCCGGCCAGGACGAAGGAAAGCACGCTTGCCTTGCGGGCGGCCGTGCCGATGAGGGTAAGGCCGGGAATGGCGGAAAGCGCCCGCGTGCCGTAGGCGAGCAGATCCTGTTCATAGGCGGCGATATGCCCCATGCCCAGGGCGGAGACATAGTCCACGGCCGCGCCCAGCCCCACGGCATCGGCGATGCTGCCCGTTCCGGCCTCGAACTTCGCGGGGGCGTCCTGATAGAGGGTCCGGGCAAAGGTGACGTCGGCAATCATATTGCCGCCGCCCTGATAGGGCCGGGCGGCTTCCAGAGCCTCCTTCTTGCCGTAAAGCGCGCCTATGCCGGTGGGTCCGTAAATCTTGTGCCCGGAGAAGACAAAAAAGTCGGCGTCCAGGGCGCGCATATCCACGGGCAGGTGGGAAACGGACTGCGCCCCGTCTATGCAGATGCGCGTCCCGTGGCTGTGGGCCAGGGCGATCATCTCCTCCACCGGGGCCACGGTGCCCAGGGCGTTGGAAACATGCGCGGCCGAAACAAAGCGGGTGCGGGAGTTGAAAAGATCCGCATAGCCGGAGAGGATAATCTGCCCGGCGGAATCCACGGGCGCGACCCGCAGCACGGCGCCGGTCTCCTCGGCCAGAAGCTGCCAGGGCACGATGTTGGCATGGTGCTCCAGCATGGTCAGGATGATCTCGTCGCCGGGCCGCAGAAACTGCTTGACATAGCCCTGGGCGACCAGATTGATGCCTTCCGTGGTTCCCCGCACAAAGACGATGGTGTCGCTGCCGGGCGCGCCGATGAAGCGGGCGATCTTTTCGCGGGCGGCCTCATAGGCTTCGGTGGAAAGCTCCGCCAGTCTGTGCGCCCCCCGGTGGACATTGGAGTTCTCCTGCCGGTAATAGCGCTCCAGACGCTCAATCACCAGGCGGGGCTTCTGGGTGGTGGCCGCGTTGTCCAGCCAGACCAGCCTGTGCCCGTTGACCTCCTCCCCCAGAATGGGGAAGTCGGCGCGCACTGTCTCCACGGGCGTGTTGCCAATGCGGGAGGACAGGGAGGCCGCCGCCGGAAGCGCCGTTTCCGGCGGACCCGCCGCCGAGCGGGGGACTACCCTGGGCGCGTAGGCCTGCCCCTCCCGGGAATCCCGCGGGGCTGGCTCCTGGCAGTAGGCGGCCAGCAGGGCCTTCAGTTCCTCCTCGTCCGGCAGACCATAGGCCCCTGGGTCCAGAGCAAGGTATCTATCGATAATCATAGTAATCTCCGACTTCCACATCCTCCAGAACCCCAACGGCGTCATCGGCCAGAATGGCCACCGAGCAATAGAGAGAAAGGAGGTAGGAGGCCAGGCCCTTGTCGTCAACCCCGCGCAGGCGGACGGCCAGTCCCCGCGACTGCTCTCCAGGCAGGCCGGTCTGGTAAAGGCCAACCACGCCGCGTTTCTGCTCGCCGGTACGCAGCAGCAGAATATTGGTTTTGCCGGTCTTGCCCCTGGGATTTTTCAGGCCGTCCACAAAGAGCTTGTCCGTGGGGATCAGGGGCACGCCCCGCCAGAGGATGAAGGTGCCTCCGGCAATCTCCGCGGTCGCCGGCGGCACGCCCCGGCGTGTGCATTCCCGCTCGAAGGCGGCAATGGCTCTGGGATGGGCGAGGAAAAAGGAAGGATCTTTCCAGACCTTGGTCAGCAGCTCGTCCAGGTCGTCGGGCATGGGCGCGCCGTAGCGCGGCTTGACCCGCTGGCCCTCGGAAACGTTTTTCAGCAGACCGTAGTCGTCATTGTTGACGATCTGGCTTTCCTGGCGTTCCCGCAGGCTTTCCACGGCCAGGGCCAACTGCTCTCCCACCTGATCGTAGGGCGAGCTGTAGACGTCGGCGACGCCGGTGTCCACATTGACGATGGTGGAGATGGAGCTAAGCTCGTATTCCCTCGGCCTGGCCTGATACTCGACATAGCCCTGCGGGATCTCGCTCTTGCCGGGATCCTGGCTGCAAAGGACATCCAGAGGCGTTTCCCCTTCCACCACCCTGTTGACCCGGTAGATGCCCGCGTCCAGGCCCTTGAATTCCAGAAGCCGCGTCAGCCAGCGCGGCGTGAGGGAGCCGAACTGGGGTCTGGTCTTGGTGACGTCGGCAAGCTGGTATGCCGCCCGCCGGCCCAGGGCGTTGATGGGTGCTTTGTCGGCCATGATGCTCTCCTTGGGTTAATATTGATGGAGCGTTGTATCGACATCCCGCGCCCAGGCGTTGGAGCCGTCCAGCAGGTTGAGCATTCTGCCCTCATAGCCCGCTTCCCGCAGGGAACGGATGGCATGGATGCTGCGCTGTCCGATCTTGCAAATGAAGACCGCGTCCACGGAAGGGTCAAATTCTTCCCTGCGCCGGACCAACTGGCCAAAGGGCACGGCCCTGGCCAGGGGGAAGGCGAACATGCCGCGCTCGTGCGGCTCGCGGATATCGATGATCTGCAGGGGATCGCCCCGGTCCATCCTGGCCTTGAGCTCCCGGGCCGTGATCCCCTCGACGGGCTGTTCCTCTTCCTGCCGCAAACCGCAAAAGAGTTCGTAATCCGCCAGTTCCCGGATTGTCGGCTCCGCGCCGCACAGGGGACAGGCCGGGTCCTTGGCGAAACGCCTTTGGGAAAAGCGCATGGTCCAGGCGTCCACGGCGCAGATCCGGCCGATGAGGCTGTCGCCCCCGCCCACGATCAGCTTGACCGCCTCGCAGGCCTGGATGCTGCCGATGATGCCGGGCAGAACGCCCATGACCCCGCCCTCCCCGCAGGAGGGCATCAGCCCTGGCGGAGGCGGCGCGGGGAAAAGGCAGCGCAGGCAGGGACCTTCGCGGGCGTAAAAAACCCCGGCCTGGCCCTCGAACTGGAAGATGGAGCCGTAGACGTCCGGAATGCCCAGGAGGGCGCAGGCGTCGTTGATCAGGTAGCGGGCGGGAAAGTTGTCGGTCCCGTCCAGCGCAAGGTCGTAGTCGCCCAGAATTTTCAGGGCGTTGGCGCTGCTCAGCCGGGTATTGTGGGTGACCACCTCAACGCAGGGGTTGAGATCCCGGATCCGGTCCCTGGCGGAGGCCGTCTTGGGGCGATCGATATCCTTGGTGCCGTGGATGATCTGCCGCTGCAGGTTGGACGCTTCCACGAAATCAAAATCCACAAGGCCGATGACCCCAACCCCGGCGGCGGCCAGATACAGGGCCGCGGGCGCGCCCAAACCGCCCGTGCCGACCACGAGAACCCGCGCGGCCTTGAGCCTTTCCTGCCCCGGCGGCCCCACATCCGGCAGGATCAGATGGCGGCTGTACCGCGCAATCTCGTCCCCGGATAAGGCGCGCCTGCGCTCAGCGGGAATAATGCTCATTTAGCCCGCCTCCGGCAATGGAGGGCACCAGGGCCACTTCATCGCCATCCTTCAGGGGAGTCGCCTGCCCTCCCGTGCTTTTTACATTGGTCTCGCCGAGATAGAGATTGACAAAGGGACGCAGCTCATTGTCCTGATCATAGAGGTGGCGGTGAATGTCGGGATAGGCCCCGGCCAGGGCCCGCACGGCCTCCCCGACGGTTTTTCCCTCCACCCGGACCGCCGCCTGCCTGTCGGTAAAGGCCCGGAGGGCCGAAGGAATCAAAATGGTGACAGACATCCGCATTCTCCTTTTCGCTGGTTTTCCCTTCCCCGCGCAGCCGGTTTTTTTGAAAATTCCGATCTATGGAAACACTGATTTATTCCCTTTGAGGGGGCTTTGCCCCCTCAAACTCCCCCAGCAGGGGCATGATGCCCCTGCACCCCCGTTAAGTATTTAACCGGCGCCCTACTGAAGGCCGGGCCGCAGAGTGGGCGGCGTCGGATCGTGCTGCTTCAGCATGGAGGGGGTGGGCGGCAGAAGGGTTGTCGCGCTGTCCGCCTCCTGGGGAGAAGGCTCTTGGGAGGGGGGAATCTGCAAAAGACGGGAGAGAGGCATCCGGGGAGAGTTTGCCGGCGGAGCGGGGGAAGGGGATTCGGCCGGAGAGGGAGGCTGTTCCGGTTGCGGGGAGACGGCCGGAGCCGCGGAAGGAGGAGAAAGGGGCCCGCTCAGGGAGGCCGCCGGCGGCCGGGCCGGGGAAACCTCCGGCCCCGGAGGAGCGGGCGCGTCGGTTACGGGCGGAAGCGGAGCGGCGGGAAGAGGCGCCGCCGCGGTTTCAGGCCGGGTGACGGAATCTTGCGCCGGCGGCCGGGCCGGGGAAACCTCCGGCCCCGGAGGAGCGGGCGCGGCGGCGGGCGGGAGCGGAGCGGCGGGGACGGAGATCGGCCGGGAGGACTTCGCTCCTTCGGGCGGTTTGGCTGTGGAGATGGCGGGAGGGACCGCTTCCCGGTTTGCGGCCGGGGCGGATTGCGCCGCCCGCGTTTCCTGGGCGGGAGGAGTCCCCCCTTGCGCGGACGGGAGGGATTTTCCGGCGGCGCGGCTGCCGGGAGCGGCCGCCGGAGACTTGCCTTTGCTCCGGCGCCGGGTTTTAGCGACTTCTTCCGGGGTCTGGTATTTGGGGGTATCCTGCAGGAGGGGTCCGGACACCAGGATCGGGGCCGCGGCGGAAGCGGCCTTGGCGGAAGCGGTTTTTTGTCCGGCTGGCGGGGAAAGATCCGGCGGCAGGGCGGCTCCGGCGGCGGAGGAAGGGGCCGGTTGGGGAGAGGCCGGGGAGACGGGGGCGCTTGCCGGGGGCGCCAGCGGGACTGGCCCGGAACCGGCGGCGAAAGGCCGCCGGAGGCAGATCTGTTCCGTTGAGGCGTTTTTATAGAAAAAATCCACGGCATTCCGGCATCCCTGCCGCTTATGGATATGGGATGAGGCGCGCGCGCACTCCTTTGCGGCTCTCCGGGCCAGGACATCCCTGTTCAGGTCCAGAGTATCCATGTCTCTGGCGCAACGATCATAGCTGCTGTAGCCTTCGTCCAGAAAGGGAAAATTCCGGCGCAGATCCGCGCAGGCCCTTTCGCAGCTTTCCAATTCCATGCGGTAGACGCTGGTCTCGGCGCACTGCGCCAGGCAGAGGGCATAGAGGGAATCCACGCTGGCCAGGACGGGCGCGTCATTCCCGATGCGGTCGCGCTGCGGCTCCGCCCAGGCGGACGGCGGGGCCGCCGCCATTCCCAGAAAAACCCCCAAAAGAAATCCGGAAATATGGTGTCTCCCGTACATGGCACTCCTCCCGCGCGGACGCATCCTTTTTCCGGCGCGCTATCCGCGGGAATTTACTCCATCGACGCGGACATCCGCCCCTTTCCGTTTCGGCCGATTTTCGATTTTCTTTAGAGCGAATTACCATTGAAAATGTGTAATTTGCTCTGCCAGGATTTGCCTGCAAATCCTGGCCGCGAAACAGGAGCAGGCCGGCTTTGCCGGCCGTAAGCGAACTGTTCCAAGCGTAAAATGCCATAGAGCGAATTACCATTGAAAATGTGTACTTCGCTCTGCAAGGATTTGCCGGCAAACCCTTGCCCCGAAGTGCCCACAATGGAGGCGCTTTTGCCCACAATACGGACACTTTCCGCCAACAAAACCGCCCTTTCCCTCCTTTGGAAATCAGCGCCCCTTGTCCCCCAAGCGTTTTTCCGTCTGGCACGAAATTGGCTAGAGGAGAAACACCGATAACCGTAAGGTTCTCCTTACTCCCTCCTTACCCGCGCAATGCGGGGCTGAAACGGCGTCTCTGCCGCCCGCGGCGAGCAGAGGGCGGCAGAGACCCGGTCTCTTCTGTAATTCCCGCAAGGATTCCCTCCTTGCGGGAATGCTGTCCTTTTGTTATCTCCGGAAGCTGTGGATTGAAACCCCTCCGCAGCCGATTCCTTGAGGACACTATGCCCCGGACCCCCCTGCTGACCGAGGAAATCCTCCGCCAGCTCGCATCCGCTTGCTCCCAGCTTGCCGACGGCGACTACACCGGGGCAAAGAGCCTCTTTTCCCTGACCGAATCCGGCAAATATCCCCCGGAGGTCACCGCGCTGGCGGAATCCTTCGGTCTCATGCTGGTCAGGGTGGAAGCCCGGGAATTCGAGCTGGGCAAAACCGTGGCCGAACTGGACGCCGCCTGCAAAAAACTGGCCCGCGGCAAGACCTCCCTCTCGCGGGAAAACCGGAAGCTCCGCGCCGTCCTGGAAAAACACGCCAAGGCGGAGCGGATCGTGGGCAAGAGCAAGGCCCTGCGGACTCTTCTGGATCAGGCCGCCCTTGCCGCCGGCGTCAACTCCACCCTCCTGATCACCGGGGAAACCGGGACCGGCAAGGGAATCATGGCCCGGCACATCCACTACGCCGGTCCCCGGGCCAAAGAACCCTTCGTGGTCGTCAACTGCGCCGCCATCCCCTCAAGCCTGCTGGAAAGCGAACTTTTCGGCATTGAAAAGGGCGTGGCCTCCGGCGTGGACGCCCGGATCGGCCGCTTTGAGCAGGCCTCCGGCGGCACCCTCTTCCTGGACGAAATCGGCGATCTCTCCCCGGAGAGCCAGGCCAAGATCCTCCACGTCCTGGAGAGCAACACGGTGGAACGCCTCGGCGTACGGACCCCCCTGCCCGTGGACGCCCGGATCATCGCCGCCACCCACCGGGATCTGATCACGGCTTCCTCCCGCGGCGAATTCCGCTCCGATCTCTTCTACCGCCTCAACGTCATCCACCTGCACATCCCGGCCCTGCGGGAACGGGTGGAAGACATCGCCCCCCTGGCCCGCTTCTTCCTGGAAAACTGCGCCCTGCGCAATCCCACCCCGGCCCGCTCCATCAGCAGGGAGGCCCTGGCCATCCTGGAAGCCTACCCCTGGCCCGGAAACATCCGGGAACTGGCCAACGAGATCGAGCGATCCGCCCTCCTGGCCGCCGCCGGGGCCATAGAACCTTCCGACCTCTCCGCGGCCCTCCTCTCCCGGCGCCTCCCCCCTCCCTCCCGGAACCAGGGACTCCCCCCTCCCCGCCAGGAACGGGAGCGTCCCCCCCTCCCCCAGGACCGGGATTTTCCCTCCCCTGAGCCGGCGGCCCCCCCTTCCCTGGACCTGGCCGAAACCGCCCTGCTGCGCCGGACCCTGGCCCATGCCGGGGGCAACAAGTCCCGGGCGGCCCGCCTTCTGGGCATCAGCCGCGAGGGCCTGCGCAAAAAACTCAAGCGCTTCAACCTCGTCCCCTGAGCCCGAGGACCATCCCATGACCCAGGGAAAAACCATGGTCGTCAAACTCGGCACCAGCGTCCTGACCAGAGGCACCCCCCGCCTCAACCAGGCCCACATGATGGAACTGGTTCGCTGCTGCGCCAGGGCCCGCCGGGACGGACACCGGATCATCCTGGTCTCCTCCGGGGCCATCGCCGCCGGGCGGGAACGCCTGGGCCATCCCTCCCTGCCCCCCACCGTGGCCTCCAAGCAGATGCTGGCCGCCGTGGGACAGATCAGGCTGATCCAGACCTGGGAACGCCTGTTTTCCATCCACGAACTGCGCATCGGCCAGATGCTCCTGACCCGCGCCGATCTGGAAGACCGCGAACGCTTCCTCAACGCCCGCGACATGCTCCAGGCCCTTCTGGAAAACGGGATCATCCCCGTGATCAATGAAAACGACGCCGTGGCCACGGCGGAAATCAAGGTGGGCGACAACGACAATCTCTCCGCCCTGGCCGCCATCCTGGCGGATGCCGACCTTTTGCTCCTGCTTACGGATCAGGAGGGACTGTATACCGCCGATCCCCGTTCCCATCCCGAAGCCCGGCTGATCCCGACGGTGGAACGCATTGACGAGACCGTCCACCGTCTGGCCGGGGGCGGCGGCTCGGGCCAGGGAACAGGCGGCATGATCACCAAAATCCAGGCCGCCCGGGTGGCCGTCCGGGCCGGCATATCCGTGGTCATCGCCGACGGGTCCGACCCCGGAATCATGGAAGAGATCCTGGCCGGCCGGAGCGCCGGGACCTTCTTCTCGGCCGAGGCAAGCCCCCTGGAACGCCGCAAACGCTGGCTCTACGGGGCGCCGCCCGCCGGGGACCTGACCGTGGACGCCGGCGCGGCCGCGGCCTTGACCAAGGGCAAGCGATCCCTTCTGCCCAAGGGCATCACCAGGGTCTCCGGCGCCTTCTCCCGGGGCGAGGTGGTGCGCATCCTGGACCCCTCGGACGGAGAACTCGCCAGGGGCGTGGCCCGATACAACAGCGACGCCTTAAGTCTCATCGCCGGCCGGCACTCGGCGGAGATCCGGACCGTTCTGGGCTACGCCTACGGCTCCGTGGCCGTGCATCGAGACGACCTTATCCTCACAGGAGACCCTCATGGACACTGAATCTTCCCCTGTCCGGCGGCTGGGCCGGGAGGCCAGGGCGGCCGCCCCGGCCGTGGGCGCCCTTTCCGGCAAGGAAAAAAACGCCCTCCTCCTCTTTCTGGCCGATGCCCTGGAAAGCCGGACCGATCCCCTGCTCGCGGCCAATGCCGGGGACGTGGCCGCCGCCCGCGAGGCCGGTCTGCCCGAGGGGCTCCTGGATCGCCTGCTCCTCAATCCCGGACGGCTGCGGGACATCGCCGCCGACACGCGGGCCGTGGCCGCCCTGCCCGATCCCGTGGGCGAAGTCCTGGACGGGCGCTCCCTGGACAGCGGACTCTTCCTGATCCGCCGCCGCGTTCCCCTGGGAGTGGTGGCGGCCATCTACGAGGCCCGGCCCAACGTCACCGTGGACATCACGGCCCTGTGCCTGAAGACGGGCAACGCCGTCATCCTGCGCGGCGGCAGGGAAACGGCCCGGACCAACGCCGCCCTGCTGGAGATCATCCATACGGCCCTGGCCCGGCACTCCCTTCCCGCCGCGGCCGTCCAGGCCATCAGCGATCCGGATCATTCCCTGGTGACGGAACTCCTGCGCCTGAACGATTATGTGGACATGCTCATCCCCCGCGGGGGCGAGGCCCTGCAACGCCTGTGCCGCGAAGAGTCCCGCATCCCGGTGATCACCGGCGGCATCGGCGTCTGCCACATCTTTGTGGCGGCAAGCGCCCGCCAGAACGAGGCCCTGGCGGTCATCGAAAACGCCAAGGCGCAAAAACCCAGCGCCTGCAACGCCGTGGAAACCATCCTGGTGCAACGCCCCATTGCCCGGGAATTTCTTCCCAAACTGCACGGACGCCTGGCCCCCCTGGGAGTGACCCTGCACGCCGGGGAGGCGGCCCGCCCCCTGTTCGCGGCCGCCTCCATCCGCCTGCCCCCCGTGGCCGAGGGAGACTATGACCGGGAATGGCTCAGCCTGGACTGCAACGTGGAGGTGGTGGAAGACCTCGAAGCCGCCCTCCTGCATATCCGGACCCACGGGACCGGCCACTCCGACGCCATCCTCACGGAGGACATGGATCAGGCCGGGGAATTCACCCGGCGGGTGGACTCCGCGGCGGTCTATGTCAACGCCAGCACGCGCTTTACGGACGGGGGGCAGTTCGGCCTGGGGGCCGAGGTGGCGGTGAGTACCCAGAAACTCCACGCCAGAGGACCCGTAAGCCTGGAAGGACTGACCACCTCCAGGTGGATCGCCACAGGGCGCTATAGCCTGCGGGCCTGAAGCGGCAGCGCGGCTGTATTCTCTTTGAGGGGGCCGCGCCCCGGGGGGGCAGCGCCCCGGGGGGGCAGCGCCCCCTCAAGAAAGGAGATCGGCGTTCCCCCGGAGCATTCCCTTCTGGCGCCGGAGGACAAAGGAAAGGTCCGCCGGAGTATTGATATTGAAAAAATACCTGTCATTTTCCGGCTTGCAGGCAATATGCCGCTGCGCCTTCTCCGGGAGCATCAGGCCTGTTTTCAGGAGTCCGAGGGTGATGCCAGCCTGAAAATACGGCAGCGCGCCCTGTTCATAGACGGCGACAAGAAATTCGACGCGCCCGCTTTGGAAATTTTTATAGGCTGTGAGCAAGGTATCCGGTGTGCCCCGCGCTCTCGCCTCAAGCAGGGTTTCCAGTACGGGGCGGGTCATGAACGGCAGATCGCAGGGGAGTACAAGGCATGCCCTCCCGCTGTGCTCAAGGGCGGCGGCTATGCCGCCCGCCGGGCCGAGTCCGGGATCCGGAATATGCCTCCATCCGGAAACTTTCCGGCCCGCGATCACAACTTCTCCGCAGACCGCGCGCAACAATCCCGCGGTGCGCAGCAAAAGGCAGGGTTCGCCCTCTCCGTGCAATTGCAGTAAGGCCTTGTCCCGGCCGAGGCGGAGGCTTTTGCCTCCTGCAAGCACCACGCCGACAACGCCCTCCCGGCTATGGGCCGATCCCGTCGCCTGCATGTTTCAATCCCTCCATAAAGGTGGTTTTGCTGAATCAGGCCTCCTTCCTGAAGGAGAAGCGGAGCGCGCGGCCTTTTTTCCGGCAGGCGTCCACGCAGTCCCCGCAATTGCTGCATTGCAGACGCTGTTTGAGATCCGCCGAGCGCGGATCCAGATCCAGAGAACAGTGTTCGCGGCAGGGCCGCTTCCGCCGGGCGCAGGTGCAGGATTTTCCCCTGAAGCGCACCCGCAGGCGGCCGGGCAGGATGGCCCCGGCCAGGCTTATCAGCACGGACTGGGGGCAGAGGTACAGGCACCAGAAGCGCCGACCGGACAGGAACTCGGCGGCAAGCAGGGCGGGGATAACCAGCGCGAAGGCAAGGACTTCCCGGTAAAAGACGGCATGCTGCAAGGCCCGCGAATACCATCCGGGCATGGACAGCTGGTTGAGCAGCGGCACAGGGGCGAAGAGGAATACGGCCAG
>JAISNZ010000133.1 GCA_031275955.1 Desulfovibrio sp.
AGCTTGGATGAAAGCCATTGTATTAAACCCTCTTTTTTGCAATTATTTTTAAATATTATATATGAAATTATTGCAAAAGTACAATACTTTTTCAGATTATTGTCCGACAGGCTCCTAGCGGAGGGGAAAGGTCTCCAGATCGGCGCTCGTGCTGACGGATACGGTTGTGACGGCCGGGGCTTCCCCCGCTCCGGAGAGAGGCGGATGGCCCCGCAAAATGGGATCGATCATCCGGGTCAGCACCTGTTTGGGGCCGCATTCCACAAAGGCGCGCATCCCCTGATCCCATTGGGCGCGGATGGTATCCAGCCAGTAAACCGGAGAGGTCATCTGGCGTTCAAGGGCCGCTTTCAGGGCCGCGGCGTCGGTTTCCGGACGGGCGGAGACATTGCTGTAAACCGGAAAGCGGGCCGTCCTCCACTCCCCCTTGCCGATTTTGCCCAGGGCCTGGTTCAGTTCGCGGGAGGCCTCCTGCATGAGGGGGCTGTGAAAAGCCCCGGAGACGGCCAGGGGCAGGACGCGTCCCCCCGCTTCCCGGACCAGGGAAGGGAGCAGCCCGAGGGCTTCTTTGTGTCCGCTGGCCACAAACTGGCTTGGGGTGTTGTAGTTGGCCAGAACCAGATCCCTGCCGCAACGGGCGCGGGCTTCGGCCACGCAGGACTCCGCCCGGGAACGGTCCAGCCGGATCAGGGCGGTCATGGCGCCCTGCCCGTCGGGGTCGCACTCGGCCATGAGGCGGCCGCGCAAGGCAACAAGATTCAAGGTGGTTTCCAGAGAGAGGACCCCGGCGGCGGCCAGGGCGCTGTATTCGCCCAGACTGTGCCCGGCGGCGGCGGAAGGGGCGCAGGAGGCGGCAAGACACATCCACAGGGACAGGTTGACGACGGTGATTGCCGGCTGCAGACTCCGGGTCAGGGCCATGTCCTGTTCATCGCCGTGCCAATAGATTTCGCGCAGGGGCAAAGAACTCGCGGCCTCGGCCTTTTTCCACAGGGCCATGGCCTCGGGACGGGCTTCCGCCAGATCCCGGCCCATGCCCTGTTCCTGAGAACCCTGCCCGGGGAAAAGAAGGGCGATGCGCATATATTCTCCTCTCTGTCCCGGTGTTTTTAGCATCATGTCCGGCCCTTGCCAAGAAAAAGAAGAAAAAAAGGGGCAGGGGAAAAGAAGGGCCGCCTCCGGGGGGAGGCGGCCAGGCGGAAGAGTTCCGGAAACACTCCATGAGTCGGCGGGCGTACAGCGCATTGCGGCCCGGCGGGGAAGATCCCCTGCGGCAGGCGCCTCCGGCTCCTTGATCCGGCCGGCGGCGCGTCCCTTGTTCGCGTCGTCAGGCGGTTTTTCCGCCTTCACTGTTCATTTGCCCTCTGGCCTTTTACGCCTGAAACAGTTCGCTTACGGCCAGCCGGCCCGCTCCTGTTTCGCGACAAGGGTTTGCAGGCAAATCCTTGCGGAGCAAATTACACATCTTCAATGGTAATTTGCTAGCGGTTAATCAGCGACAAAGCCATCTGAGGCAGGGAATTGGCTTGGGCCAGCATGGCCACCGCCGCCTGCGACAGGATTTGATAGCGGACGAACTGGGTCATTTCCAGGGAAACATCCACATCGGAAATGCGCGATTCGGCGGCCTGCGTGTTTTCGGCCTGAATCTGCAGGTTGCTGATGGTGTTTTCCAGACGGTTCTGTATGGCTCCAAGGCTGGCGCGAATTTTGTCCTTGGAGACGATGGCGGCGTTGAGGCCCTTAAGAGCCCTCTGGGCCGCGTCCTGGGTGGAGATCGTATAGCCGGCCTGTCCTTCGTCGGCCACGCTGTTGCCGACGCCCAGGGCCGAGGCCGTGGCTGCGCCGATCTGGATGTAGTAGTAATCCTCGGCGGCATCGTTCGCCGTGCCGAAGTGAACCTTCAGCTTGCCCTTGGAGACCATGCCTTTGCCGTTGTGGTCTCCGCCGGACAGGTTGCCGTTGAGCAGATAGATGCCGTTGAAGTCCGTGGCATTGGCGATCCGGGTGATTTCCGAGGCCATGGCCTGGTATTCGGATTCAATCATCAGGCGCTGGTCCGAGTTGTAGGTGCCTGTGGCCGCCTGTTCCGCCAGTTCCTTCATCCTGATCAGCTTTTCGTCAATGACGCCGAGGGCGCCGTCGGCGGTCTGGATCAGGGAGATGGCGTCGTTGGCGTTCCGGACGCCCTGGTTCAGGGCGGCGACTTCCGCCCGCATGAGTTCGCGGATGGCGAGACCGGCGGCGTCGTCAGCGGCGCTGCTGATGCGCAGTCCGGAAGAGAGACGGCGAACCGAGGTGGCAAGGTTATTGTATGCGCCGCTCAGATTGTTGGCGGCGGTCATTGCCATCAGGTTGTTATAGATGCTCAGAGCCATGACTATTCCTCCTTGAAAAAGTCGATGGTGGTCCTTTCCGCCCTGCGCTGCTGCATACGCTCCCTCCTCTTTGTGTTTCCTTTCCGCCGGCCGCCGCCGCGGGCGGAAAGGCCCATGGTCCGGCAACCGGCGGATCATTCCGCTTAGGCGGTTTATCGGCAGGTTCCGCAGGAAAATTAGGGCGCTTTCAGCGGGAAAATCCTGTCCAGCGCATTCTCCGGCAAAACCGCGTCCGTGCGGTTTTGCCGGGGCGGCTGCGGCGGGAGCCGCCTTGCCGCGGATTCTCTTTCCCGATCAAAGAGGGGATATCTTTGATCGGGAAAGAGAATAAGGGGGAGGGTTTTTTCCGGAGGGGGGAAACAGCGGGGAAGCCGGCTGGGCGTGGCGGATTACAGCCAATGCTTTTTCCAGAACAGCCAGGAAAGCAAGCCGGAAAGGCCGGCGCAGAAAAGGCAGATGAAGGCGAAGGCGCCGGGGTTCTCCTGAAAGGGCAGGATGACGTTCATGCCGTAAATGGCCGCCACCGTTGTCGGGATCATGAACAGCAGGGTCAGGCCGGTCAGCAGCTTCATCACCTTGTTCAGATTGTTGGAGACAATGGCTCCGAAGGCGTCGCTGACGCTGCCGATGACCTGGATAAAAACCTCGGCCATATCCGAAGCCTGCCGGTTTTCAATGAGCACGTCGTCCAGAAAATCCCGCTCGTCGGGGGTCAGGCGGATATGGGGAAACAGGCGCAGCTTCTCCAGAACGGCATGGTTGTCCTTGAGGGCCGTAAGAAAATAGATCAGGGATTTTTCGATGCGCAGCATGTGGACGAGTTCGCTGTTCTGCATGGATTTGTGCAGGGTCTGCTCAATGCTGGTCATGAGGGCATCCAGATGGTGCAGGGTTTCAATGTATCTGGTGCTGGAACGGAAGAGAAGAGTCAGAATGAGGCGCAGGGCGGGGCGATCCCCGCTTCCCTTGAGTCCAGCGGACAGAAGGGATTCCACCAGGTTTTCCCGGCCGCAGACGGTGACGGCTGTCCGGGGAGTCAGGATGGCGGCCACGGGGGCGGTGGTGAACAGGACCTCCGAGTCAGGGGGGCCGGGCAGAGAGGCGCGGGTGATGATCAGGAGGCAGTTGTCCGTATGCTCCAGGCGCGGACGCTCACTGCTGTCCTGGGTTGCCTGGAGATATTCCAGGGGAATGGACTGAGCGGCGGCTATCCGGAGGCATTCCTCCGGGCTCGGGTTGACGGCGTGAATCCAGTGGGGCCGGTCCGCGCTTTCCGCGTCCTGATCCAGGACCAGGGGCGCGGAGTTGACGAAGATGTACTGCGTAACCATGCGTCCGTCCTGCCGGGTAGGGTGTCAATCTATTGCGTATTCAGCAGGAATAAATCGGTGTTTCCCTAAATGAAGAGGAAGGTGACCACGACAAAAAGGGGAATGAGGAACGCCCCGGACCAGGCCATATAGCCGAAGAAGCTGGGCATTTTTACCCCCATGTCCTCGGCGATGGAGCGGACCATGAAATTGGG
>JAISNZ010000078.1 GCA_031275955.1 Desulfovibrio sp.
TCCGGCAACGCCCGCGTCGGCCTGGCCTCCACGGTCTACGCCTCGCGCTTCTACTGCCCGGCAATGGCCGTGGATGGGATCAAGAATATCCAGTCCATTGAAATAGCTTTGAGCGCGGAGGCACCCGGAGCATACGCCGACGTGGTCAGCGTCAGCGGCGATCAGGAGCCGGTCCTGGCCACGGACAATATCAGCGTCGTGGTGGCATAGGGGGCGGCCATGAGCATGTACACCTGGCGCGACTGGCGCAAGCCCCTGAACGTCCGGGAGACGGACAACATGCGCGAAATGGCCTCCTACGCCATCCAGAGCCAATACAGCGCGAGCGCGAGACTCCTGGCCCTGGCCGCGGCCTTTCAGGACCGCCTCAGCCCGGAGGCGGACGCGGATCTCTTCTACCGTGAGATCTTCGACATCTACACGGCCGAAGGCGTCGGCCTGGACAACTGGGGCCTGATCCTGCAAATGCCCCGGACCATAGAGGATACGGACAGCGATACGTCCATCACCCTTGAGGACGGCTATTACCGCCTGCTCCTGCTCTACAAGGCCCTGGCCAATATCAGCGCCTCCACGGCCGAAGCCCAGAACGCCCTGCTGGCCGCCCTGGTGGACACAGGGATCAGCGGCCTGCCTCGGGCGGCCTATGTCCTGGAGACGGATGTGATGGTTATCCGCTGGGTCTTTGAGGACTTCCTGGACGCCACCCAGCTCGCCGTCTTCAAGGCCGCCGGCACCCTGGCCAGAGGCGCCGGAGTGGGCTGGGAGCTGTACGCCGTCAATCCTGATGCCGTCTTCGGCTTCGACGAATCGGAGATGCAACCCTTCAACCAGGCGCCCTTCGCTCCGGACGCGGCCCTGATCATCCACAGAGGATAAGCCATGATCCCCTCGCAGCCAGCTAATCTTTTCCCAATGCCCTTTGCCGTCAGCGGCAACAAAACCGTCATCCCCCCGGACCAGGGAGACCCCGGCCGGGCCTACCTGCCCCAGGGCTTTCCTCCGGAGACGCAGCTTCCCCTCTCCCAAGGCGGGATCGCCCCCAATCGCCTGGACTTCAACGGCATATTATACATGCTCTCCGCCTTCGCCTTCTGGCAGCAAAGCGGCGGCCAATGGACCTACAGGGCGACCCTCAACTACGCCGTGCCCTGCATCGTCTACCACGAGGGCAAACTCTGGTGGTGCCTGGCCGGCAACGGGCCGGACACGACCGTGGTCACGCCGGGCACGAATCCGGACTACTGGCAGGATCTGCTTTCCGCCCTGGCCGGGATGATGAGCGGGGGCGGCGGGTCATCCATCTTCGGCAATCCGCCGGGCACGATCATCATGTACTACGGCACGGCCGCGCCGGACGGATATCTTGCCTGCGACGGGGCGGCCTTCAGCGCCTCGTCATATCCCCTGCTCTATGCCCTCTTAGGTAAGGCGACCACGCCGGACATGCGCGGGCTCTTCGTGCGCGGCCGCGACCCCGCGGGCGCGGTGGACCCGGACGGGGCGGCCAGGGCCGTTGGCAGCAAGCAGACGGACGCCGGGCGCCCAGCTACGGGGTCCGTCTCCCGCACGGTGGACAACAGGGATCCAACGGCTTCAGGGGTTTTTTCCATCGGCGCGGACACCGGGAACGCCAAAGGATCGGGCGGAGGCTATGCCCTGAATTTTGACATTTCCAGGGCTTGGGGAGCGAACCATACAGCGCCGGAGTTCCGCCCGGCCAACATCTGCCTGCTGTACTGCATCAAGCACGACTAAGGAGATCTCCTATGGCCACCGATTTTCATTACGTCCCCCTTGCTCCGGAAGCCCTGTCCGGACCTGAGCTGATCGATCAGACCGAGCGGGCCATCAACGAGCTGGGCGGCTGCATTGACGAGGTCAATACCTTGGCCAATCAGGCCCTGAGCGCCGCCAACAATGCCCTGTCCACGGCCAACGAGGCCCTGCTCGCGGCCCAGAACGCGCAGGAGGACGCGGACGAGGCCGGCGCCCTGGCCGCAACCGCCCTGCAGACGGCGCAGACGGCCATTGCCGATGCGGCAACCGCCATCGCCAGGGCCAATGCCGCCTTTGATCAGGCGGCGATATCCGACAGCACAGCCCAAAATGCCCTGGCCGATGCGCGGACGGCCCTCACCACGGCCAACAGCGCCATGAGTCAGGCGACCAGCGCGGCCCAGGACGCGGCGCAGGCCCTGAACATAGCCCAGGGCGCGACGTCAACCGCGGAGCGGGCACTGGGCATTTTTCTGCTGGACGACACGGAGCGAGACGCCGACGAGGCTTACTACAGCGCGGAGAAAAGCTATCTGACCAACGCGGCGAACGTCCATTTTCCCCCCGAACTGACCCCGCCCATCTGGTTTGAGGTCTTCATCACGGACGATGAAACCTCTGTCACCCAGACCGCCTGGGACAACAGCGCCGGCAGGGTGTTTACCCGCTGCGCCTCCGTAAACAACTCCGACCCCGACAACCCGGTGGTCACCTGGACGCCCTGGAACTCTGTGGCCGTGCCGGAGACGGTCAAGAACGTGGAGGTTGAGGTCGATCCTGACGAGCAGCCCGCCGGCACCTATCTGGTGATTACCTTTGACACCGAGGGCGGGGACGAGACGGTCTACATCAACATGAATCAACTCCTGCCGGTCTACACCTCCGGCAACGGGGCGATCAGCGTCTCGGCCGACGACAAAATCTCGTTGCAACTGGATCAGACGGGCTCCAATCTTTTGACGGTGACGGAAAACGGGCTGGGGTTCAGCGATACGGATCTTTCCGCCGCCAATATCTGGTCAAACACGGTCAACTATTCTCCGCCGCGTCTGATTTTCGGCAGCGACGGCAATCTCTATGCCTGTAAACAGGCGTCCGGCCCAGGAACAGATGACGGCGCGAAGGACCCCACGGATGCAGAAAATTCGGCTTTTTGGGGCATTCCGACAATTTCGCCAAACTCCGCTCCTGCCTCGGCAGGGGAGATTGCGAGCAAGGGGTATGTGGATGAGGCGGTATCCGGCATTTCAACCTATACAGCCACCATCACCGCTGAATCCCCTCTTACCGGCGGCGGCACGCTGGATGCCGACCGCGCCATCGGCCTTGGCACCGTGCCCATCGCCAAAGGGGGCACGGGCCAGACAACGGCGGCGAATGCCTTAGCGGCACTTAACGGGGCTACCAAACCGACAACCGCCGCCGCCATTGGTCAGTTCGTTACTCTCTTCAACACAAATGTCTTACCGGCAGGTGGTACTTGGGTCTGGTGGGGCGTTTCTGCCAACGGAGATAGTAAGATAGCCCCAGGCAGTGTTGCTAACGAGGCTTCCGGTGGCATTAACGCAGGAGGAACTACCACAGGACTTGCGACAAATCAAACAGTTATATGGGCTTGGCGTATTGCATAGAAAGGAGGGATTATGTTCTCAAATATTATTTATCGTTCCCTGGATGATAGTTATGTAATAGACGGACCTTGTGGTCCATATCATGTGCAAAACAATGAAGAGTTTCACGAATTGTGGACAGAAATAGCTGCCTACGCAGCAGCTCATCCGGAACTTGTAGCCAGGGAGCCTCCACCAGCACCTGAAGAACCAATCACCAAACGCCGGATGGAAATTCTTTTCCGTTTGACGGAAATTGACGCCGCAAGCATCAGACCCCTGAGAGCGATTGCAGACGGAAGCGCCACAGATTTTGATTACAACAAACTGGCAACCTTGGATGCGGAAGCCGCAGAACTTCGGGACGAGCTTCAGATGGGGCTTGCGGAAGTGACGCAGGCAGGATAAAAGCGCCATAGACGGCTCCTCAGACAAATATTAACGGGAGTACTTATTGTTGGACATGCACGTTCATTGGGAATAACGCCCATATGCGTTTCAAGCGGCCACAGCGCGGAAAGTGTTCAATAATAGATGCTCCCAGTAATATATAAAAACTTTCACCAAGGGTGTATCGCCGTGTTCAAAAGCAATTTTTTCTTGAGGCTTCTGCCACAGTATCGAAATATATCTGTTGACAAAGAAGCGGGGAAAAGGCGCAAACGTCACGCGCTTCGTTATAAATCTTTATTATTTAACAACAGTGCTGACAGGATTGAATATCCTTATGCGGTGTCATACCATCCAGACTGCGTTGACATTAGAGATTGTGAGCGCTTTAACATTATACGCTCAAATTTCTTATCGTTTATCGCTGGAAATGAAATAAATAACTCTGGAGACATACACAGATTTTATTCTTTAATCTTTAACATAGAGCAGTTGAAAAAATACAATATTCAGGGTGATTTTGCTGAGCTTGGAATATATAAAGGGAATACATCTGCTGTATTGGCTTATTATGCTAATGATTTACGACGTAGACATTTTCTTTTAGATACTTTTGAAGGATTTCACACTGACGATATTAAACAACAAAAACACAAAGGATTTTTTTCAGACACAAATATAATAGATGTGAAAAAACTTGTAGGCTATGATAAAGTATGTACATATATTCAGGGCCGCTTCCCTGACAGTATTACAGAAGATTTAGCCTCACGACGGTTTTGTTTTGTAAGCATCGACTGTGATTTATACAATCCAACGAAAGCAGGGCTTGAGTTCTTTTTTCCGCGCATGGAGAAAGGAGGCTATCTGTTCATTCATGACTATAATTCTCCATATTGGCAGGAAGAATGCACAAAAGCTGTCAACGAATTTTGTGCCAAAGAAGAAAAAAATTTGGTACTATTACCTGACAAGAGTGGAACAGCCGTGTTAATAAAGTAGTTGAGTTGAGAATTATCGCATGTCTCTTCCTTCCTTTAACCTTCAATCCCAACGGTGGAACGGGAGCAACCCCGGTAGCGGCGGCGCTCTCCGCTGAGTATGCGGCTGATGGGCAGGCGGCCAACGCCGCCTATGACCAGACCTGGACGGCGGCAATCGCCCTGGTGCCCCAGGCGCGGAGCGGGGAGCTGACCCCGGAGCAGGCGGTGGAGCGGTTGCCGGTGTTGGCCTGGCCGGGGGATTGACAGAGGACGGGAAAGGTGTATGCTGATTTTGCAGAGGGCAATCCCCCTGTGAGCGTACTCAAACTTAGTGCCCCGGCAGGAACGCAACTCCTACCGGGGCAGCGTTATGTTACCGTTTGAAACGGCTTACAATTACTGCCACAATCACGCCTGCCAGCACTGCTGACAGTACGTTGACGAGGAGTTCTTCCACTCGCGGCACCTCCTTATCATAGACTCGGAGGAATTGCCCCACGGAGCTTTTACCCTGTCTGCCCCAATCCCGCAAGCTCCGCCGCCTTCCGCCGGTCAATGACCAGCCGCTCATCTCTGGGACTCTGGGGCTCGGGGCTCTGGACGACGCGGAATACGCCGCCAACCGGCTGGGCGCCCTGGCCGGCGGTCTGGCCCTGATTCTGGCGATCCTGTTCATGCTGGCCGTTTCCATCCTGAAACCCTGGCAGAAAAAGCCATAGCGCATGTTCACCCGCGCTTTGCCCAGGCGGGAAAAACGCTCCGGCGTCGCGAAGCGTCGCAACGCCCGCGAGACTGGCGCGAGGCGCGGGCAAAACCAGCCTCCAGGCGACACCCTCACGCGGAAAATGCGGTCGGCCCCCCCGGCGCACAAAGAAGGGCCCCTCCGGAGAGGGGCCATATTGAGACAGGTCGTTTTCGGGCTGACGGGGAAAGAGAGACGGCAGTGGAAGCCAGCCGGCGAACCGCGCAAGGCGGAAAAACCTGGGTATTCCAGTATATGCCCCAAGGGGGAAAAAAAAGCAAGCAAAAAAAAAAGAAACCTCCGCGCGACGCGGAGGCGGAAAAAGGATTCGCAGGCAGATCCTTGCAGGGCAACTGGTCAATTTTTAAGGGAAATTCGCTCCGGGCGGCAATATCTGGGCCTGAACCGGCGCAGGCCGGCGCGGTTTTTGGCCGGCGCTGCGCGCGTTCCCTCCGTTGGCGTCCGGCCGGTTCGCAAGGGAGGCATGCAGGGAACCGGCTTCAACGGAAATTCCCCCTCGGGCGCGGAGTACCCGGGAAAGGGACGGACGCGGCAGCGCACAACCGCAACGGGGAAATAGAACCAAGGCCTCTTGCCCGCAACGGCCGGTTCCCCTGCCGGGCCGCGAGAAAGGGAAACCCTCACGAGGCGTTTCCCTTTTTGCAAAAATCATTCCAGGGGCAGAGAGAGACAGACTTTCCTCCAATCAACTGAAAATACAGAGAAATACGCGCAGGGCCTGGACAGGGGGCAGGACGCTGCCCGGGAAAAAACAACAAAATGGTATGTTGTGCAGGGGAATTTTCTACAATATTGTTGTAAATTCCCTGGCCCGTAGCTGGCCGCAGGCGGCGGAGATGTCTGCGCCCCTGCTTTTGCGCAGGATGACGGTGATCCGCCGGTCCCAGAGGACCCGCTCGAAGGCCAGGACGGCCTCCGGGGCGGGGGAGCGGTAGGGCAGGCCAGGGACGGGGTTGTAGGCGATGAGGTTCAGTTTGGCCTTGAGGGGGGCGATGAGGCCGGCCAGGCTCCGGGCCTGTTCCGGGGAGTCGTTGACCCCGCCGATGAGGAGGTAGGCGAAGGTCAGCCGTTCCCGCGTCTTCAGGGGATAGGATCGCAGGGTCGCGAGGAGGTCGGGCAGGGGCCAGGCGGCGGCGCGGGGCATGAGGGCCGCCCGCAGTTCCTGGTTGGGGGCGTGCAGGGAGACGGTCAGGCAGGCCCGGCCGCTTGCCCCCAGTTCCTCAAGGCCCCGGGGCAGGCCGCAGGTGGAGACGGTGATCCGGCGATGGGAGAAGGCGAGGCCGGCGTCGCTGTTCAGGATCTCCAGGCTGCGCAGGACCTGGGAGAGGTTGAGCAGGGGCTCGCCCATGCCCATGAAGACGAGATTGCGCAGCAGGGGGGCCGAGTCGCCCAGGAAGTCGCGGGCCAGGAGGACCTGGGAAAGGATCTCCCCGCAGGTCATGTCGCGGCTGAAGCCGAGGGCTCCAGTGCCGCAGAAGGCGCAGCCCATGGCGCAGCCCACCTGGCAGGAGAGGCACAGGGTCAGGCGCGGCCTGCCGTCCGGGGAGGAGGAGGGGATGAGGACGGTCTCCACCTTCCCGCCGTCGGCCAGGCGCAGGAGAAACTTCACCGAGCCGTCGCGGCTCTCCTCCCTGGCCGCGATTGCGGGGCGATCCAGAGAGGCGGCGGCGGTAAGACGCCCGCGCAGATCCAGGGGAATGTCGCTCATGACGGCGAAGGAACGGGCCCGCTTGCGCCAGATCCACTTCCAGATCTGGCGGGCGCGGAAGGGAGACTGGCCGAGTTCCTCCGCGCAGAAGCGGGTCAGCTCCGGCAGGGTCAGTTCCAGAAGGGAGATCATCCTCAGGGCCGGGTCAGCGCGGGCCGCCTGTCCTCCACGCGCCGGGCCTTGCCTTCGGCCCTGGGCAGGGATTTAGGCTCCACCAGCTCAATCTTGGGGGTGACGAGGATTTCGTCCCGGATGCGGGCGGCAATCTTGCGCTGCAAGCCATGCAGGGCGCGCATGTCCTCAATGAAATGCTCCTCCCGGATCTCCACCTGGACGCGGATCTGGTCCATGTTTTCCGCCTGCTCCAGGATGATCAGGTAGGTTTCCCCCACCTCCGGGAAACTCATCAGGATCTGCTCGATCTGCAGGGGATAGATGTTGCAGCCCTTGACAATGAACATGTCGTCCACCCGGCCGAGGATGCGGTCGATGCGCCGGTGACGGCGGCCGCAGGCGCAGAGGCCGGGCAGAAAGCGGGTCAGGTCGCGGGTGCGGTAGCGCAGAAGGGGCATTCCCCGCCGGATGAGGGTGGTCATGACCAGCTCGCCGATCTCCCCCTCCGGGACCGGCTCCCCGGTTTCCGGATTGACGATCTCCGCGAGAAAGGCGTCCTCCCAGACATGCAGCCCTCCCTGGGCCAGACACTCGAAGGCCACGCCCGGGCCGTTCATCTCCGACAGGCCGTAGGAATTGTAGGCCTTGACCCCCAGCAGGTACTCAATGCGCTGGCGCACCTCCTCCGTGTGCGGCTCCGCCCCGATGAGGGCGATGCGCACGGGCAGGGAGCGCGGGTCCACCCCCTCGTCCATGAGCATGGCCCCAAGATACAGGGCATAGGAGGGAATGATGTGAATGGCCGCCACCTGCATGTCCCGCAGCAGCCTGAGCTGGCGCCGCGTGTTTCCGGTGCCCGCGGGGATGGTCAGACAGCCCAGGCGCTCGGCCCCGTAATGGATGCCCAGCCCGCCGGTGAACAGGCCGTAGCCGGCGATGTTCTGAAAGACGTCCCCCCGCCGGATGCCCACCATGTGCAGGCAACGGGCCATCAGGTCCGCCCAGGCATCCACGTCGTCCTGGGTGTGGTACACGGCCACGGGCACGCCGGTGGTGCCGCTGGAGACGTGCAGACGGACGAGATCCTCCCGGGGCGCGGCCGTCATGCCCCAGGGATAGGCCGCGCGCACATCGTCCTTGGTGGTGAAGGGCAGCCTGCCCACATCTTCCGCGCAGGCGATGTCCCCCGGCGAAAGGCCGGTCTTCCCCAGGCGCTCGCGGTAAAAGGGCGAGCGCAGGGCTCGGTCCACAATCGCGCGCAGACGGACCCCCTGGGCGTGGACAAGGGCATCGCGGCTCCAGGTTTCCGCGGGATCGAAGTATTCCATGTCATCCCCTCCGGAGTGTTTCAAGCCACAGCCGGCTCCAGCCGCCGGCTGACTCCGTCCCGGCTTCCGTACGCCGGGCGGCCCGCTCCCCGAAGGGACATATCCCCTATCGCCCCGGGGCGCAAGACCGCCGCGGAGAGGACGGGGATTGCCCGGTAAGGGGATTGCCCATCCCGCCGATAGAGGCTATAGGGACACGATGCTTGACCGGAGTTAAAAAAGGAGCCCCGCCCATGTCCAGCCTCTCCCGCCTTTTCCTCTGCGCTCTTGTCCTTTGCGCTCTTCCCCTTTGCGCCGGTCCGTCCCTGGCCGCCCAGCCTTTCTACAACCCCGACGAGAAGACCAAGGCGGCCCTGCAGCAAGCCTCTGAAGCCTACAAGGCCAAGGATTACGAGCAGACCAAAAAGATTCTCAAGCCCCTGGCGGACAAAAACGACCCCATGGCCACCTTTGTCATGGGCCTTCTGGCCGCGCGGGGCGCGGGGCAGAAGCAGGACTTCAGGGCCGCGGAGTCCTGGTGGAAGAAATCCGCCGACGCCGGAAATCCCCTTTCCCAGTTTCACCTGGGCCTGCTCTATTTCCAGGGAGTCCTTGGCGCCCCCGACTTCGTCCGGACCCGCGCCCTCTGGACCAAGGCCGCTGCCTCCAGAAGCCCTGAAGCCCTGTACGGCCTGGGCCTGCTCCAGAAAAACGGCCAGGGCGGCTCCAAGGACCTCGCCGGGGCCGTCAAAAATTTCCAGGACGCGGCCGGGATGGGAAACCCCCTGGCCGCCTACGAACTGGGACAGTTCTACCAGAACGGCCAGGGAGGCGTGAAGAAAGACCTGAAAAAGGCCAAGGAACTGTTCGCCCAGGCCGCGGACAAAGGGGTCTCCGAGGCCAGGGCCGCCCTGGACGCCCTGAACGCCGCCGGAAAATAAGGCTCTTTCCCGGGCAAACACCAGCAAGACGCACGGGCCTTCAGGCCAATGCGTCTTGCCCCTGGGCGGGGTGGGGCAAAGCCCCATTCCCTCAGGATTCCTCTTCCTCGTCCAGACCGTAGTGGGCGGCGAGGATCGGCCCGTAATAGTCGGCCCCCTCGTCCAGGGCCTCCTCGATGCGCAGGAGCTGGTTGTACTTGGCCAGCCTGTCGCTGCGGGAGAGGGATCCGGCCTTGATCTGCCCGGCTCCTGAGCCCACGGCCAGATCGGCGATGAAGGCGTCCTCCGTTTCGCCGGAGCGGTGGGAGACGATGGTGGTGTAGCCGTTCTGCCGGGCCAGCTCAATGGTGTCCAGGGTCTCGGTCAGGGTGCCGATCTGGTTGAGCTTGATCAGGATGGAATTGCCCACATGCTCCTCAATGCCCTGGGCCAGCAGGTCGGGGTTGGTGACGAAGATGTCGTCGCCCACCAGCTGCGTCCTGGCGCCAAGGGCGTCGGTCAGACGGCGCCAGCCCTCCCAGTCGCCTTCGGACAGCCCGTCCTCGATGGAAATGAGGGGGTACTTGCCCACGAAGCCCGCGAGGTAGTCCACCATTTCCCGGCTGGAGAGCAGGCGGCCCTCGCCCTTGAGCTGGTATTTGCCCTCCCGGAAGAATTCCGTGGCGGCGGCGTCAATGGCCAGGGCGATGTCCCGGCCGGGCCGGAAGCCGGCCTCCTCAATGGCCCGCACTATATAGCGGAAGGCCTCGTCATGGCTCTTGAGGTTGGGGGCGAAGCCGCCCTCGTCCCCCACGCTGGTGGCGTGGCCGTCGGCCGCCAGGATGGCCTTGAGGGTGTGGAAGGTCTCCGCCCCCATGCGCAGGGCCTCGGCGAAATTCTCCGCCCCCAGGGGCAGGATCATGAATTCCTGGATGTCCAGATTGTTGGGGGCATGGACCCCGCCGTTGATGATGTTCATGAGGGGCACGGGCAGAAGCTTGGCGTTCACCCCGCCCAGATACTGGAAGAGAGGCAGGCCCAGATGGGAGGCGGCGGCCCGGGCCGCGGCCAGGGAAACCCCCAGAATGGCGTTGGCCCCCAGGCGGTCCTTGTTGTCCGTGCCGTCCAGATCGATGAGGGTGGTATCCAGGTCCACCTGCTTCAGGGCGTTCAGGCCCACCACCGCATCGGCGATTTCCTCGTTGACGTGCTCCACGGCCTTGGTTACGCCCTTGCCGCCGTAGCGGGTTTTGTCGCCGTCGCGCAGCTCCAGGGCCTCGCGGCTGCCGGTGGAGGCCCCGGAGGGCACGGCGGCGCGCCCCACATGGCCGGATTCCAGCCCCACTTCCACCTCCAGGGTGGGATTGCCGCGCGAATCCAGAATCTCCCGCGCCCAGACCGATACAATGGTACTCATGTCCGCTCCTTTGCGGCCTTGCGCCGCGTGTGCCCCCCGGGGACGTTTTCCGCGCTTGGCCGAGGCTTCGCCCCGAACCCCGCCGGGGAAATTTGCGGGGGCAAAGCCCCCTCACGGGAAGAGATCCTTCCGCGGGGATTCCGCCCTTCCTCGGCGCGCAAAAGGCGCAGGCCGTCCAGGAGGAGATCGGGCCGCACGGCGTCAAAACAGTCCGTGACCCTGGCCAGGGTCCGCACCAGGCCGCCCGTGCCCACCACGACCACCGGCTCGGGCAGGGTCCGCCGCAGACGGGCGATCAGCCCCTCGGCCATGGCCGCGAAGCCGAAGACAAAGCCGTGGTTGAGGCTGGTGACCGTGGAAGAGGCGGGCATGAGCGCGTCGCTTTCCACCTCCAGGCTGATCCGGGGCAGCTTGGCCGTGCGCACGGCCAGCGCCTCGGCCGAGGAGAGGATGCCCGGCCCGATCAGTCCGCCGAGATAGGCGTTGTCCCGCACGCAGTCAAAGGTCGTGGCCGTGCCGAAATCCACGGAGATGATGGCCGCCGCCTCCGGATACAGCCGGCGGGCGGCGAAGGCCCCCACCAGACGATCCGCTCCCACCTCGTGCTTGTGCGGATAGCGGTTCTCCAGGGGAATGGGAATGTCCTCCGGGGCGAGGCGCAGG
>JAISNZ010000161.1 GCA_031275955.1 Desulfovibrio sp.
CAATTACTTTGCTCCATATTCTTGGTTATGAAAATATGGCTGAGGGGATAGAAGTCCTCGCGGAAAACAAGCAAGCAGCACTGCGGCTCGTTAGATTCGGAAGAACCGAATGACCCTGAATTACCCCCATGGCGCTTTTCACTTCCATTATCGCCGTAATATAGGTGATAATTCGATTGTTCATGTCATTGGGAATCAAAGATCCCTTCCGTGCGGCTTCAGCAATTTTATTCGCCTGCGGGCCGAGAATGCGGTCGTCGTACTGTGTTCCGGCCAAGCCTTCTTCTATACAGTTTTCCATGATGGCAAGCAATTCGCTCATTTGTTTGAAAACGGCGTCAGAGGTAGTGTTGCCGCGAATACTCTCGTAAAGCGCGGCATATTTCCAAAACTCCATGGGGCGCTTTTGCGAATATGCGAACAGCTCGGCAGCCGACAGAAAAGGCATGGCGCAATCTGCCTTTGCCCGGGTCGGCAGGATGGGCTCCATAAAAACGATGTCTGTAACGCCGGGAATTGTTTTCATGGACTCAAACGCGTTCCGGGGAAGAGCCGCCGCTGTTTTAAGGTTGATCAGCGCTTTCCCGTCCAGGGTTTCCGTATCGATCCGCTCGAAGGTCCGCGCAATGGCTTTCACGGCCTCTGCGGCCGCCATCAGGTTTTCGGCGGGCGCAAGGGTGAGAAGATACTCAAAATAGCCTCCCTCAATGGACACCGGAAATCCGTCAAAGAATTCCATTCTAACCATGCCGCCGCCAACGGATATGGCGTCCCAGCTATGCGCCGATGCGGCCCCTTCCGCTTCTATCCGGTAGTTGTTCGGGTGGACGGCGCCGTATTCCTTGATGATGAACTCGACGGCCGGCCCTTTTTCCCGGGCGATTTTGACCGCCATGGGAACGGACGGATCGGTGAGCCCCAGGCCAAGCAGGCCGCTGACGAAACCCATATCCGAGCCGTGCCCGTCGTGTGATTCGGCAAGCGATCCCTTGGGGTCGAAGTATACCCGGACCTTCTCCAGATCCCCGCGCTGCGACTGCCTGATGAGATCTCCAATCCGGGCGGCCCCGGCGACATGCGAGCTGGAGGGCCCCCGCATGACGGGGCCGATCACATCATTAAAAATGCTTGCCGCCATTTGCCCTCTCCTTTTACAGATTGAACTTACAGACTCTTTTCGACGTAACTATGCTCTGATACATCTGGAACGTGCACAGTACATGTGCGGTTTAACTCCAGCGCCTATTCCTTTGTGGCCAGGGCCAGGCCCCCAAGAATCAGCGCACCTGAAGCGAAGTGCACCCAGTTTACGGTTTCGCCCAAAAAAAGCACTGCTTCAATTCCGCAAAAAAGAGGCAGGGAGTAATAGATAATGGTGGTTTTTGACGGGCCTATGGCGGCAACCGCTTTTCCCCACCACAGGTAGCATAGCGGCGAGGCCACAAGGCCCATGTAGATCAGCCCTGTGATCAGTTCCGGCGTAAAGACAAGCTCTTCTCCGGACATGAGTTCCAGGGCCGAGGCCGGAATAAGCTGGATAAGGCTCAGGCCGAAGATGACGGCCAGAAAAGAGCTGCTGGAACAGCCGGCGGGTTTTTTCCGGACAAGCAGCGTATACAGGGCAAAAGAAAAAGCCGAGGCGAGGGTGAACAAATCGTGGACGTGGAAGGAGAGATTGGTGATTACGCCCGGGTCGCCGCGTGAAAGCAGAAGGAGGATGCCGGCCAGGGTAATGATGATGCCGGCCGCCCGGCGGGCGTGAACAGCTTCGTTAAAAACGAGGCGGGCGATGATGATGGTGAAGATGGGGGTGGTGCAGGAGATAAGTGAAAGGTTCAGCGCCGGAGTGGTCTGGGCGGCCAGATAAATAGCCGTATTGGCAAAGGTTATTCCGGTAAAGCTGAGCAGCATATAATGGCGGAGGCGCTTTTTGAAATGCCCGATTTCCCGCGGGAGCGAAGGCAGGGCGAAAGGCAGGGTGATCAGAAAAGCCACCAGGCAGCGCCCTGCCGACAGGGTGCAGGGAGGGATCACGTCGGCAAGGCCCCGGCTGAATATATAGGTGAACGACCACCCGATGGTGGCCAGCAAGGCAAAAAAAACTCCCTGTTTTTGCACGATGCGAATGTTTCCCCCAAAGTGAAAGATTGCGGTGTCCGCCAATAGGCACCCGGTTCGCCGGCGGGGAACCGGGTGCCCGAACGCCGGCCCTTCGGGTCAGCCCTTCAGGGGGGCCAGGGCCGCTTCCAGTTCCTTCACCCTGTCCGCGCTCAGGGGAAGCACGGGCAGGCGGCAGTCGCCCAAATCATGGCCCAGGCAGCGGCAGGCGGCCTTGACCGTGGGATTGTACGCGCTGTTCCACAGGAAGGTGTTGAATGGTTTCAGCTTCTTCCACAGTTCGTTGGCTTCGACGTACTTGCCTTCGGAGCACAGGTTGTACAAGCGCACGGCTTCCGCGGGCGTGCAGTTGGAGCCGCCCCAGAAGCAGCCCACCGCGCCGGCCATGAGGGCGTAGAGCGGGAAATAGTCACAGCCGTTGAAGAGGTTGGCGCCCTGCAGGATCAGTTGTTCCACGCGCATCAGGTCGCCGGAGCTGTCCTTGATATACTGCACGTTGGGAATCTGGCTCAGGCGTTTGAAGTATTCAGGCGTAATGTCAAAACCGGAGCTTTGCGGAATGTTGTAGGCCATGATCGGCGTTTTCACCGCCTTGGCGATGGATTCATAATGGCGGAACACGCCGTCTTGATCCGCGCCTTCAAAGATGGCGGGCAGGATCAGAAGGCAGTCCGCGCCGATGCCTTCGGCATGCTTGGCGGATTCAATGGCGTCCCGGGTACGCACTTCGGAGGTCTGCACAATCAGTCCGGCCTTGCCGTTGATGTGCTTCCCGCTCACTTCGGCAATGCGGCGGCGTTCTTCGCGGCTCAGATGCGCGAATTCACCTGTTCCGCCGCAGACGGCAATGATATGCACCCCGCATTCAAGGAGCCAGTCAATATGCTTCAGATAGACGGCTTCGTCGAATTCCTGGGCAGGCCCTTTGAAAGGTGTACAAATCGCAGTGCAAATTCCCCTCAACATAGAATACTCCTTTGCAATGTTATGAGGCGCGAATACGCGGGCAAAAAATCCATTGTTCCGCAAAATAGTGAACTGTAACGAACTTTCCAAAATCTGCAAGAAAATGTTTCAGGTTGAAAAAATTATGGCAAAATATCCGCCCAAGCCTGGCCTATTTTTGTTTCAGTAAGGGGAGGCCGATAGAAAAAGCCTTTCCAATCAGCTTGTTAAGGCTGTAATAGGCATTTTCTCCAGCGTCATAGGCCATGGGCAGGAACTTCATCATGTCAGGATGCTTGCCGGACGAGGACAGGAAGGCCTGCTCGGCCTGGATGTCGCGGACTTCACCGATAAAATAGGTATGAGAAGGAAATCCGATTTGCTGATACAAGGAGCATTCAAGGATTACCGGGCACTCGGCCACATAGGGGGCGTCCACCACTTTCGAGGCCACGGGATTCAGCCCCGCCTGAGCGAATTTGTCGGTTTCCCGCCCGGAGGCAAGGCCCGCAAAGTCCGTAGCCGCGGCCATGTCCTGGGTGGGAATGGACACGGTAAAGGCTTTGCGGGCGGCTATGGCGCTGTGGGTATGCCTGGACGGGCGCACGGCCAGACCCACCAGCGGGGGATCGGCATTGCAGACGCCACCCCAGGCAATGGCGGCGATATTGGGTTTTCCGTCGCTGCCGTATGTTCCCACAAGCATGATTGGCGTGGGATACAGATACGGGTGCGCTCCAATGGATTTTTTTGACATGTGCAACCTCCACAAACAGTGTCCGCTCCAGGCACTGGAACAACGTCACAATGAAATTGCTCTATGGCATTTTAGACTTGAAACAGTTCGCTTCCGGCCAGCCGGCCTGCTCCTGTTTCGCGGCAAGGATTTGCGGGCAAATCCTTGCAGATGACGCATTTTCAATGGTAATTTGCTCCATGCGCTAAAAACTATACCGCAGAAGAATCTGAGCCTTCCAGGCGGCCGAGATGTCATCATCGTCCCAGACGTCTTCGTCCAGGTCCAGATGGATGTACCCTGTTTCCAGGATCAAATTCAAGTTTTCATAGATTTTGTACAGGCTGTTGAAGTTGATTTCAAAGGCGCTGTCCTTGTCCGTCAGGTAGACGGCCTCGCCGGAGAAGGCCAGGGCATCGCCATTTTCCACCACTTCGTGGTCGTTGGTGCCTCTGTAATAGGCAAAGCGAAGAGTATGGCGGAGATCCTCCACAAAGCTCCAATCCGCCAGCTGTACGCCGATGCCCCAGGTGCCCAGGTAGGTGGCGCTGAAGACTGTGTCCGTGCCGATGCTGTAAGAGCCCGGGCCGCCCATGCTGGTGGGGGCAAAGCCGTTGTCAAAGCCGATGGCGGGCAGGCGGCCGTATTCGCCGTCCCTGGCGTCGTCCTCATCATCGCCCGTGGAGTACCAGCCGAAGAGGCCCACGGAGCCCCAATCCAGCTTGTAGTCCACTGTGGCGGCAAGGAACCAGCCGGCGGTGCGGAAATCCCAGCTGCCGTTCTGGACAGTGCCCTGGTTATCGGTAAACTCGCCGTCGTATTCCAGCTTGCCCAGGTGCCCGTATATGGCGTTCAGGCCGAAGGTCAGGGGGTCAAAGGCGGTGACTCCCAGGGCCAGGCCGCCCCACCAAATGTCCGCGCTGTCGCCGCCGGAGGAGGAGAAGCTTCCCGGGTCGAAGCCCAGGGCGTTGTTGGCGGCGCTGGCGCCAAGGACATATTCCAGAAGGCCGGAAGAGGCCCCCGCGCGGGCGTAAGCCGCCCAGGGGGTGAAGGACCAGCCCTCGCCGTTCACGGGCAGGATCAGGGCGAAGATGTCCATTTCATCCGCGAGGCTGTGGTTGTCGCTGCCGTCGCCGCTTGAAACGTCAAAGGGCCGGGCCCAGACTGCCGTCAGGCCCACCTGTTCGGAGAAGGGGACGGTCACGGCCAGGGCCGCCACGTCGCTGTTCAGCACCGGGTTGCCCCGGCCCACGGCGTCGGGCAGGACGATGTACTGCAGGCCCATGCGCACGGACGCATCCGTGGAGGGAATGACCCAGTCCACATAGGCCAGCTTGGTCTCCACATTCACGCCGTCGGTGTCAATGTTGCCGCCAGCGCCCCTGCCGACCTTGTTGCCTTCCGGGTCACGGCCCCACTCCAGGTTGCCGATTTCAAACATGAGCACGCCCCGAAGGTCCTTGGAAACCACAAAGGCGGCCTGGGTGCGGAAACGCTGGCGGGCCATGAAGTCATCCTCGCCGTCCTTATCGGCAAAGTCCAGATTGTCCGTCCAGCCAAAGGCGAAATCCCAGTTGCCGGAGAACTGCGCATCCACGGCCTGGGCAGCGCCGCTGAAGCAGAGGGCAAAAATCCCGGCCAGGGCAAGGGTCCATAAGCGTTGCATTGTCTCCTCCTTTTGAATGGAAAAATCGTTACGGTTATTACCTGGAGCGGAAAATATTTGCTTCGGAGCGGGGTAAAGCAAAGGGACAGTGAAAATGTATCTTTTGCCTATTTGCCGAAGATCCTGACAGGGTCCGGCGCTTTTTTATCCAGCGGCAGCACGATTTTTGAAACATTGAGCAGATGGATATAGTCCACATTTCCAGCCAGGATATTGTTTCCCCATGTACCGCAGCTCTCGGAGACCGCCGGCGACAGGCCGTTGGTCGCGGGGCCCCAGGCGTCCGGGGTGGGCTGGTTGATCAGCAGGCGGGCCACCGGGATCTTTTCCCCGGCATAGCGGACATGCTCCTGATTGTTGGTGAAGACTCCGGCGGTATGTCCAACTCCGCCCGATTCCAGCATATTGGTCACGGCCAGATCCACCGCTTCCTCAAAGAGGCCATAGCTCTTGAGCACAAGCACCGGTCCCATGATTTCCTGGCTCAGGATCTCTTTCCCGCCGATGGCTTCGATCTTGAAGGCGATGACTTTGGTCGCAGCCGGGACGGCAAGGCCGGCCGCTTTGGCCAGCACCGAAGCGTCCTTGCCCAGCAGATCGGCATTGATCTTGCCGTTATGGAACATCGCCTCACGGAATTTATCCACGTCGGCTTTTTGCTCGAAGACAACAAATCCCGCTTTTCGCAGCGCGGCAAAGAACGGGCCTTCCAGTTCCAGCGGGTAGAGCAGCAGGTTGTCGCCATCGCACAGGATGCCGTTGTCGCTGCCGACAGCCACAACGGTCATTGCCGCCGCGGCCTCAAGATCATAGTCCCTGTCCAGGATCACCGGGGGGTTGCCCGGGCCCACGCCATAGGCCGGCGTACCGCTGGAGTAGGCGGCCTTGGTCAGCCCCGCGCTGCCGGTGGCCAACACCAGATCGGCCAGAGCCATCAGCTCTTGCGACTTCTGAATGCTTGTGTTTTCCACCACCTGGATCAGGTCCGCTGGCGCGTCGTTTTTGACCAGGGCATGGCGGATCAGATTGATCGTCTCGGTCGTGGTCTTTTCCGCCCGGGGAGAAGGAGTGACCACGAGAGCGTTTTTCCCTTTGACGGCGTGCATGAAATTGCCCAGCGGCGTCACCGTGGGGTTGGTGGCCGGAGTGATGGCGGCAATGACGCCAACGGGGTGCGCGACCTCAATGATCCCTTCCTCGGGAATCTCCCTGATGATGCCGACCGACTTTTTATCTTTCAGGTAATCATAAAAGACGACGGCCGTATCCGTATTTTTGCAGATTTTGTCTTCCTCGCTGCCCATTCCTGTTTCCACAACAGCCATTTTGGCCAGATAAGCCGCGTTCTCATAGATGATCTTCGCGCTTTCATACACAAGTGTATCCACTTGTTCCTGCGTGTAGTCTTTGATCTGTTCCAAGGCCTTGCGCGCATTATCAATAAGTTGCTGAATCGCCATAGTCAGTCTCCTTTAATGTTCCCGGACGCAAACTGAACCGGGAACGCGATTTTAGATAAAGCCCCGGTACTGGCGTTGCGTTGTGGCGTTATGCAGCCAGCGGATCAGGGTGATGAAGTCAAAAACCGGCAAACCGACGGCCCGCTGAATATCAGAAGCATAGGGCGGCAAGTCACTGCATTCCAGAAGAATGGCCCCGATATCTGGATGTTCCGCCGCCAGTTCCTCGGCCGCCCTGACGGCTTCCCAGCGCACGCCGCCGTTGTCGAAGCCGCCGCGATCTTCCATGATGGCGGAAAACTGCTCTTCATGGCGCAGGTCTTTGACCACCAGCGCGCTTGTGTCTTCAATGCGGCAGCTCTTCATCAGGCCTTCCGAAATGGCCGAGGCATTGGCGGACAGGCAGCCGATTTTCCGGCCCTTTTTCAGCGTGGCCTGAATCCAGGGAACCTGCACCAGACTGGAAAGGGCCACAGGCACGTCCAGCGCGTCGGCGACCTGGGCGTGAAAATGGCCGAAAAAACCGCAGGCTGAGGAAATGGCCCGGCAACCTTCCTTTTCCACCAGATGCCGGGCCACGGCGATGAGTTCGCCGGCAATGGCCGGATCGCCGCTGTGCAGGCGCGGGGTGTTCAGGTTGGGGACGGCCTTCAGACGCACCGGGAAGTCATAGGTCCAGGCATTGACGACATTGCCGGGCATGAACGGGTACCAGACATCATCCAGAAACATGATGCCCACGGAATAGCCGGCAATATTCTGCCCTTTGGGCATGCGCACCTCAACGTCATCGCTTCCGGGCGCGAAATAGCCGTAATTTCTTGTGCTCATTGGATACTCCCTGGTTTTTAGGCCCGGTATTCGTCGTCCACCGGCATTTCCATTCCGGCCAGAACTCCAAGGCGGACGGGCAGGATGGGCGTGCGCGGGCCGAACTGGGCGGCAATGTGATCGGAGGCTGCGATTGCGGCCAGGATCCGGTCGATCACCTGTCCGCAGTAGCGGCCCTGGCAATGCCCCATGCCCAGCCGGGTGCGCTTCTTGACCCCGTTCCTGTCGCGCGCGCCTTCGGCGAAGGCGGAGCGGATCTTCGCGAGGGTGATATTTTCGCAACGGCAGACGACCAGATCATCCGCCAGTTCGGCGAAGTACCCGTCCCCAGGTTCCGAGCAGGCGGATAAGGCGGCGACAAAGGTTCCACAGTCGCGGCGCTTTTTTTGCAAAGCGCGTATCTCCTGATCCAGGCCGCCGGCCAGGCCCAGATCAAGGACAGCGGCCAGGCCGGCCAGCCGTCCGTCCGTGGCGGCGCCTTCATAGCCCTTGATTTCCAGGCCGTCGCCGGCCAGGTAGATCCCGTGAACCGAGGTGCGCAGGAAATCATCCACAACCGTGGACCAGGTTCCGCTGATGGGGTCGTAGGAATGGGCGCATTCGCAGCGGCGGGCAAGATCGGTATTGGGATGCAGGCCGTAGGAGGCCGCGATCGCCCCGGCCTTGAAGACAGGGCCGGGTTTGACCGTTTTCCAGTTGCCGTCCAGGTACGCCGTGCGGATGGTAAAATCGCCCGCTTCGCCTTCAACGGCGACGATGCGGCAGCGGTGCTTCCACTTTGTCCCCAGCAGGGCGAAAAAGGCCTTGTTGACCACCATGAGTTTATCGAAATGGCGCCCGCCGAGAAGCGTGCGCCCCAGGCCGACATTTTGCGCAAAGGAGGCG
>JAISNZ010000167.1 GCA_031275955.1 Desulfovibrio sp.
TAGGTTTTGGCTCCGCCGGTTCGCGGCCCCCCTGATGCCTGTTGCGGCGCTGTGGGCTGGGAAGTCTGCCTGCCCGCCGGAGCGGCTTGCCCCCCGGCCTGGGCCAGAACCTTGCCGGAGGCAAATATCTCAAGGCGGGAGCATTCATTGGCCGGTTCATTCCAGAACTGCTCCACTTTGTAGGCGGCGGATACCCGCTGTCCCGTGCCGGAGCCGAAAGCCTTGGACACTGCCTCCTCGTCGGCGAGCAGGGAAAATACCTCTCCGTTATCCAACTCTATGGCCGCATGGCAGAAATCCCCACATTCAACGCCCTGAAAAACGCCTTCGATACTGCCTTCCTCAAGAACCTTGTCCGGGCAGGTCGAGCGTGAAGCCGCCCAAACCGGCGACACGGAAAGCAAAGCGCATATCACGGCAAGAAAGAGCGTCCTTTTCATCATTTCCTCCTGAAAGATAAGGTTATTAGGTTCGCGCCCCTGCCGTTCAGGCATGAAGAATCAGCAGGCATGAGTCGCGGAGCAGACTCCGCCGGGCAGACAGGACGGATCTCCTTGCCTGCCGCGCGGCTGCGTTGCCATAAACTCCTCCCAGGCCCGCAGGGTCGGCTCGTCAAAATTGTTGCGGTACCCACGCGCCACAGTCAGAACGGAGGCAAGCCCGGCGGGGAGAGGAATTGCGCCCGCGCCGTGGTACACAAATTCACGGGCAATGAGCGCGAACTTACCGGAGAGATCCTTCTTCTTCTCGCTTTCGCACTCCACGTTGCCGAAAGGTTCTTGCGAATGGAGAGAAGGGTGCTGTTTCCAGCTTCCCCCGTCCAGCGGCTCATAAATGTTGTCGCCGCAACGCCCCCGCGCGGTGGAGACATCCACGCGCTTGCGGGCGAAGGCCGGATCATGCCAGTAGTCCGCGAAGGACAGTTTCTTCTCCACCTTCATGGCGAAAATGAGCCTGTGCCCTTCTTGGGCCTTGGGCGTCAGACCGGCTATCCAGTCTCCCTAACGGCAGGTACGGCGTATGTCCGATTTGCAGCAGGCCAGAGTGCAGACGCCGTGGAAAGGATTGGGGGAAAAACCCGCGTCAACGGTAACGATATAGGTATACAGCCTCATGTGCTCTCCCGGTAAGCGCAAGGTCGGCGCAAACGTCAAACCGGCCCTGCCTCCAATGGGGAGGCAGGGCCGGTTTATGAAACGGCAAAACCGCGCTGGCCTTTGCGGGCGGCGCGTTAAACGACGATGCTACTGTGTGTGTGCAAAAATCAGGCCGGAACCGTCGGTTTCAGCCATCTCATCCCTTTCCCGCCGGAAAAGGACAAATTTTCGCTCCCACATTTTCATGCCGACCGCCTAAGACGGGTAATTCAGCTTCGGTAACGCCCAAAAACTTGCGACAATCACATAAAAGAGCCAATTACCTAATCCCAATAAAAAAAGCAAGTTTTTCCTGGAAAAATTTTCCCGGATATATCCCTGTTCATTTTTTTGGCTCTGCTTGCCCCCGTTGAGCGTACGCGCCGCCCTGACCGCCCTGACAAATCCGCTGCCGACAGGGCCTGTAATTTCTTGACAACTGTCTTTAATTTTTGTACAAATAGCGGAAATCAGCAGTCCCGCAGGAGTCCCGCTATGGCGTTGCGAGCCGGTTTGGTAGGAGTTACCGGATACACGGGCATGGAACTTGTCCGCATCCTGGCGGGGCATCCCTCCCTCCGTCTGTCGGCGGCCGCTTCCCGCGGGAACGCGGGCAGCAGGCTGGAGGAAGTGTACCCTTTTCTGCGCGGCCTTCCCTGCGGCGGAATCGTTTTGACCGCGCCGGACGCGTCCTCCCTGGCGGCGGAATGCGACGTGATTTTTCTGGCCGTTCCCCACGGGGTGGCCATGGAAACAGGCGCGGCGCTGTATGACGCGGGGGCGCGGGTCGTGGACCTGTCCGCCGATTTCCGCCTGCGCGACGCTTCCGTCTTCACGGCCTGGTACAAAACAGTCCACAGCCGGCCCGATCTCCTCGCCTCGGCGGTTTACGGCCTGCCGGAACTCAACGCCCCCGCCATCCGCGAAAGCCGGCTGGTGGCCAACCCCGGCTGTTACCCCACCGCCTCCATCCTGGCCCTGTACCCGGCGCTCCGCCACGATCTGATCCGCGCCGACGACATCGTCATCGACGCGAAATCCGGCGCCAGCGGCGCGGGCCGGGCGCTTGAGCCCAACATGCTGTTCTGCGAGGTGCAGGATTCCTTCCGGCCTTATAAACTGGGGCAGCACCGGCATACCCCGGAAATCGAGCAGGAGCTTTCCCTTCTGGCCGGGAAGGCCCTCACCGTGTCTTTCAACCCGCACCTGCTGCCCGTCAACCGCGGCATCCTGGCCACCATTTACACCCGGCTGAAAAAATCCGTGCCCCAGGAGGAAATCCAGGCGCTGTTCGAGCAAACCTGGGCCGGAAGCCCGTGGGTGCGCGTTCTGCCCCCCGGGCGGCTTCCCGAAACCCGCAACGTGCGCGGCACCATGTTCTGCGACGTTGCCGTCGTCGCGGACACCCGCGCGGACAGGCTGATCATCGTCTCCGCCATCGACAACCTGTGCCGGGGCGCCTCCGGGCAGGCCGTGGCCAACGCGAACCTCATGTGCGGGCTTCCTCCCGCCGACGGTCTGTCCTTCGCTCCCCTGCTTCCCTGAGAAAACGCCCGGGCGGATCCCTAGAGCGTTTTACCTTTTCCAGGACAAACTGCTCTGGGCGCGGCGGATTCCCGCGAAATCAGCGGGA